>NZ_JBEXLP010000002.1:0-251275 GCF_040610035.1 Streptomyces sp. NPDC004542 | reverse complement strand
GTTGATAGGCCGGATCTGGAAGCCAGGTAACTGGTGGAGGTGACCGGTACTAATAGGCCGAGGGCTTGTCCTCAGTTGCTCGCGTCCACTGTGTTGGTTCTGAAACCACGAACAGCCCCATGTGCCACGCATGGTCTGGTTGTCAGTTTCATAGTGTTTCGGTGGTCATAGCGTGAGGGAAACGCCCGGTTACATTCCGAACCCGGAAGCTAAGCCTCACAGCGCCGATGGTACTGCAGGGGGGACCCTGTGGGAGAGTAGGACACCGCCGAACAATTCTTCAAAAAAGGCCCACACCTAAATGGTGTGGGCCTTTTTGCGTTTCCGGCTACTGTGAGGCACATGAACTACGTCATCCGCTCCATACGCGCCGACGAATGGCCGGCCGTCAAGGCGCTGCGACTGCTCGCGCTCCAGGACCCGGTCGCGCACCTCGCCTTCCTGGAGACGTACGAGGAAGCCCGGGCGAAGCCGGATTCCTTCTGGCAGGAGCGGGCTGAACGAGCCGCGGAGGGTGCGACCGCGGCCCAGCAGATCATCGCCGAGGGGCCGGACGGGCAGTGGGTCGGGACCTTGACCGTTCTGGTGGAAGAGGCAGGCACGAAAGACTGGGCCGGTTTTCCCGTCGACCGGAGGCAGGGGCATGTCGTCGGAGTGTTCGTGCGGCCCGAGTGCCGGGGGATCGGTCTGACGGAAGTACTCTTCGACGCCGGCGTGGAGTGGGCCTGGGGGATGGGCGCCGAACGCGTTCGGCTGATCGTGCACGAGGACAACGAGCGCGCCCAGAGGCTCTACCGCAAGGTCGGATTCGCACCCAGCGGGGTCGTCGTGCCCTTGGAGCAGACACCGGGGGAGACCGAGCTGGAGTACGTCCTCGAGCGGGACGCAAGCTGAGGGGCTAGACGACGGGCAGCTCGTCGTGCGGCCAGCGGCTGCGGGCCTGTTCGCGGGAGCGGAGCAGGGCCAGGGTCGGCAGGCCGTGGTCCGCGCCCGTGGACAGCAGGTCCGGGAGCCGGGGGAACGGGGCCACGGCCGCGATGTCGTCCAGGACCAGGGTCAGTGGTGGGTCGAGCCGACCGGAGGATGACCGTTCGGCCATGTGCCGGCCGTGCTCGACCACGCTGGAGACGAGGGCCGTCAGGAGCGGCATGGCGCCGGGATCGGTCCTGGGGTCCTCGATGGATTTGCCGACCACATAAAGAGTGCCCCCTTCGTCGACGAAAGAATCCAAGGCGAGGGCATCAGTTCGGTGGGGAGTGCAGGCTTCGCGGATGTTGACCGTGGAGAGCGCGGACAGGGCACGGCTCGTCAGCTCGTGGGCCATGTCCCGACGGTCCGGGTGCGAGGTGAGCGCGGCCTCCAGTTCGCCCGCGGCACCGGGGGCCGCCTTGGGGTTCGTGCGCAGGGCGCGGACCGCGTCCTGGACCTGCGTGCCCTGGGCCCACCGGTGGACGTGGCGGATGCTGCGGTTGTCGAGAGCGGCGGCATGCAGGTAGCTGCGCAGCAGGATCTCGGCGGTGTCGCTGACCGCCTGGTCCAGACGGGCGGTCGGCCTCACCGGGGCGAGCAGGGCAGCCGCCCGCCGTACCGCCGTCTGCTTGTCCTGGCAGCCCGCGGCCGGGGACCAGTGCAGTCGGGCCGGAGTGTCGCAGAGGTGGGTGGGATCGTAGAGGAGGACCGGGCCCAGTTTGGCCCGCGCGTCCTTGGTCTGCTGCCAGAGGGCGGCGGCGGAGGTGACCACGACGAGAGGACCTGCCGCGTCGCGGATGGCCTGGATCGCGGTGGCCTGGCGGGCGAGGGGCGCGCCGTACAGCACCGCGCCTTCGGCACGGTCCGTTCCCCAGCCTCCCGCCTCTTCACCGCCTGCAACGGGGACGGGCGGTTCCACGGGCTCCGGCTCACCACGAGGTGCGGGCACCTCGTGCAGCGCCTCGGGCACCCCGGCATGTGCCGGTGCCGGTACCGGCACCTCCGGCGGCGCCGGGGAAGCCGTGGCACCCGCTGCCGCCCCTGTCCCTGTCCCTGTCCTCTTCTCGAAGCGCCTCCGGGCGCGGCCGGCCCGCCACCGCGCGACCGTCCCGATCACGAACACGGTCAGCACGAACAGCACCATCAGCTGACCGATGAACAGCCCCCAGAACAGTCCGTACCCCGACAGCTGTGCCGCCGGGGTGTCCGGCCAGGCGCCCGCCAGGTCGTGTGGCCGGCCGATGAGGTGGCGCATGGCCACGGGGGTACCGGTGAAGGTGACGCCGGACGGCCAGGCGCCGCGTGCGAACCAGCCCGCGAGGCCCGTGGCCGACCACACCAGCAGGGTCATGCCCAGCAGGAAGGCGAGGATGCCGATCAGCAGGCCGTCCGGGATGCCGCCCTGGCCGCCCCGCTGTCCTCGCCCGTGGTCGTATCGTCCGTCGTCGTATCGCCCGTGGTCGCGGTCGTCGGGTCTCACGCCGTCTCCCTTACGCCACCGTAGACTCCGACGACCCGTCCAGATCGCCGATGTGCTGTTCCACGAAGGCCGCCGCCCGCTGCTCAGCCTCCAGTTCGGCGGCCCGCAGGGCGTCGTCGGCGGCCCGGTCGAAGGAGGACTCGGTCATCGCGCGGTCGGTGAAGACCAGCGGGCGTTCCGTCTCCGTCACCAGGTGCTTTACCACCTGGACGTTGCCGTTGACGTCCCAGACGGCGATGCCGGGGGTGAGGGTGGGGATGATCTCCACCGCCCACCTGGGCAGTCCCAGCACCCGGCCCGTGGCCCGCGCCTCGTCGGCCTTCTGGGCGTAGATCGTCCGGGTCGACGCCATCTTCAGGATCGCCGCGGCCTCCTTCGCCGCCGCGCCGTCCACCACGTCGGACAGGTGGTGGACGACCGCGACGAAGGACAGGCCGAGCCGCCGGCCGAACTTCAGCAGCCGCTGGAACAGCTGGGCCACGAAGGGGCTGTTGATGATGTGCCAGGCCTCCTCGACCAGGAAGATGCGCTTCTTCCGGTCGGGGCGGATCCAGGTGTGCTCCAGCCACACGCCGACGATCGCCATCAGGATGGGCATGGCGATGGAGTTGCGGTCGATGTGGGAGAGGTCGAAGACGATCAGCGGGGCGTCCAGGTCGATGCCGACCGTGGTCGGGCCGTCGAACATGCCGCGCAAGTCACCGTCGACGAGCCGGTCCAGGACCAGCGCCACGTCCAGGCCCCAGGCCCTTACGTCGTCTATGGCGACGTTCATCGCCTCGGCGGACTCCGGCTCCGGGTGCCGCAGCTGCTCGACGATGTCGGTCAGCACCGGCTGGCGCTCGACGATCGTCTCGTTGACGTAGGCGTGCGCCACCTTCAGCGCGAAGCCCGAACGCTCGTCGAGGCCGTGCCCCATGGCGACCTCGATGATGGTCCGCAGCAGCGCCAGCTGACCCGTGGTCGTGATCGAGGGGTCCAGCGGATTGAGCCGGATCCCGTGGTCCAGGGCAGCCGTCGGGTCCAGCCGGATGGGGGTTATCCCCAGCTCCTCCGCGATGAGGTTCCACTCGCCGACGCCGTCCTCGCCCTGCGCGTCCAGCACGACGACCTGGCGGTCGCGGAAGCGCAGCTGGCGCAGGACGTACGTCTTCTCCAGCGCCGACTTGCCGTTGCCGGACTCACCGAGGACCAGCCAGTGCGGGGCGGGGAGCTGCTGGCCGTACAGCTGGAAGGGGTCGTAGATGTAGCCCTTCCCGGAGTACACCTCGCGGCCGATGATGACGCCGGAGTCGCCGAGGCCCGGGGCGGCGGTCGGCAGGTACACCGCCTGGGCCTGGCCCGTGGAGGTACGCACCGGCAGCCGGGTCGTCTCGACCTTCCCGAACAGGAAGGACGTGAAGGCGTCCGTGACGGCGGACAGCGGGTCCCGCATCAGCGCATCATCCCCTACCTTCGGATTCCGGTGGCGAACGGGAGCGTGTTCACGAACGCGCGGTGGTGCTCGCGGTCGCACCATTCCAGCTTCAGGTACGACTTTCCGGCCGACGCTCTTATCGTGCGCTTGTCGCGGGCCAGTGCCTCCGGGGAGCGCGACGAGACGGTGATGTAGCCGACCAGATTCACTCCGGCGGCGCCGCTGGCGAGGTCCTCACCGCGCTGGTCGAGGCGGCTGTGGGCGGCGACGTCGCGCGGGTCGACGGTCCGGTTCATCTTGGCGGCGCGGGACGCCTCGGCCTCGTCGTTGGTCTTCTCGGTCAGCATGCGCTCGATGGCGATCTCGGTGGGCTCGAGGTCCATCGTCACGGCGACGGTCCGGATGACGTCCGGGGTGTGGACGAGGAGGGGCGCCAGGAAGTTGACCCCGACCGGGGTCATCGGCCACTCCTTCACCCAGGCGGTGGCGTGGCACCAGGGCGCGCGGGTGGCGGACTCCCGGGTCTTCGCCTGGAGGTAGGTGGGCTCCATGGCGTCCAGCTCGGCCGGCCAGGCGTTGCGCGTGGTCATCGCCTGGATGTGGTCGATGGGGTGGTCGGGGTCGTACATGGAGTGGACGAGGGAGGCCAGACGTCCCTGCCCGAGGGGCTGGCGCACCCGGATGTCGGCCTCCTGCAGCCGGGAGCAGATGTCGGTGAGCTCACGCGCCATGACGACGGCGAGCCCGGCGTCCCGGTCCAGCTTCCGCCCGCCCTGCGGCCGCGCCGCCCGGGCCATGGCCTGCGCCTCGGCGGCCAGCTCGCGCGTGTAGTGCATGCAGGCGACGAGGTAGGCGCGGTGCTGCTCGCTGCTGGTGGACACCATCGACTGCAGCTGGTCGTACGACTCCCTGAGCCATCCCGGCGCCCGCTCGTCCCCGCGCTGGGTGACGTCCTTGGCGTGCGCGTCGGGGTCGGCGGGCAGGGTGCGGGCCAGCATCTGCAGGCGGGTGACGAAGCCGTCGCCGTTCGCCACGTGCTTCAGCAGCGTGCCGAACCGGTCGACCAGGGCCTCCTGGTCCTCGGAGTCGCGCAGGCCGACGCCTGGGCCCTCGATCTCGATGGCGGCGGTGACGGTCTTGCGGTCGGCGTGCAGCAGTACGGCGATCTCGTCCGGCCCGAACGGCGCGGCGAGCCAGGTGATCCGGCCGATGCCGGGCGGCGGCCCGATCTCCACCTCGCGCCCGTCCAGGGCGGTACCGGCCTCCATCACACCGGAGCGGTAGGCGGCGCCCCGCTTGACGGTGCGCTTGAAGCTGCGGTTGATCTCGAACCACTTGTAGAAGGTGCGGCGCTTGTACGGCACGTACACCGCCGCCAGCGCCAGCATCGGAAAGCCCGTCAGCAGCACGATGCGCAGGGACAGGACCGGGACGAGGAGGCCGCACATCATGCCGAGGAACGCGCCCGCGATGATCAGCGCGATCTCACCGGACTCGCGGTTCCGGCCGATGATGCCGTTCGGCCGGGCGCGGCCGATCAGATACGTACGGCGGGGCGTGACCGGATGGGACAGGTGGGACTCGGTCGTCAACGCCCTTCACCTCCCGAGCGGTTGCTGTTGCGGGTGTTGCCTGCGTGCGGGGTGTTGGCCGGGCTGGGGGAGCGCGGCGCGGGCGCGGCGGAGGGCACGGCTCCGCCGCCGGGGGAGCGGGTGCTGTGCGCGGCGACGCCGCCGGAGGCCGGGTTGGCCGGGCGGGCGGCGCCGCCGGACGGCTGGCCGCCGCCCGCGTTGTTGTCGGCGCGGGTGCTGTGCGTCTTGATGCCCTGCGCGACCAGGGTCGCCGGGGAGCTGATGACCGCGGCGGCCTTGCCCTCGGCGCCCTGCATGATGCGGTTGTTGCGGCCGCTCGCGATCTCGTCGCCGAAGCCGGGGACGAAGCGGTAGATCATCGCGCTCGCGAAGATGGCGAGCAGGATGATGGCGAGGCCGGACACGACGGCCGAGAAGGAGTCCGGGCCGCTGTCGCCGGACAGTGCCCCGGCCAGGCCCAGCACTATGACGATGACCGGCTTGACCAGGATGACGGCGATCATGATCCCGGCCCAGCGGCGGACGTGTCCCCACAGGTTCTTGTCCACCAGGCCCGCGTAGACGACGGTGCCGAGGAGGGCGCCGACGTAGAGCAGGGCGGCGCGAATCACCAGCTCCAGCCAGAGGACGCCGGCGGCGAGGATGCTGACCAGGGACACCACGATCAGCATGATCGGCCCGCCGCCGATGTCGCTGCCCTTGTCCAGGGCGCCGGAGAACGTGCCGAAGAACGTGTCGGTCTGGTCGCCGGTGGCCTTGGCCAGTACGTCCGTGACTCCGTCGGTGGCCGATACGACCGTGTACAGGATCAGCGGCGTGAACGCGGACGCGAGGACCGTGAGCCAGAGGAATCCGACGGCTTCCGACAGGGCGGTGGTCATGGGGACGCCGCGTACGGCTCGCTTGGCCACGGCCAGCAGCCACAGCAGCAGCGTGAGGATCGTCGACGCCGCGAAGACGACCGCGTACTGCTGAAGGAACTTCTGGTTCGTGAAGTCGACGTTCGCCGTCTCCTTCACCGCGTCACTGAGCTTGTCGACGGTCCAGGAGGCGGCATCCGCGCAGCCCTTGGCCAGGGAGGCGAGGGGGTCGAGGGTGTCGGTGAGGGGGTTGTCGGTGGTCAGGCCGGATTTGCCACCGGAGCTGCCGCTGCCTTTTTCGCAGTACTGCTTGGCGGGGCCGATCAGCAAGTCGCAGGGATCGCTGCTCTTGGACGGGCCGGGAGTGGGGGCCGCTGCGGCACGGCTGGCAAGCAGTACTGCGGTCGTCTGTACGGCGACCACCAATCCGGTGACCTTGAGTACGCGGCGCGGGCTACCGGGCATAAGTGAACCCTCCGTACTCCTCGATGGCCTTGCTGATTTGGTCCGAGCTGGCGGCCTTGTCGTCCCCGGGGACCGGCGCCGGTCCGTCTTTCTGGCTGTCCGTGACGATCTTCCAGTCGTTGTCGACCCACTGCAGGTCGAAGGTCCACGTCTTCCAGGTTGAGGTGACCGGATCGGTGGACTTGTCGCCCGACATGCCGATGAGCCCCATGTACCAGACCGAGACTTCCGCGGTGCTCTCGGTGAGCTGCCCGGTCTTGGTGCCTACTGGAATGGTGCGTGACACGAAGGTGCTGCCCTGCGGTGGGTTGCCGTTGGCGTCGAGACCCATCCTGCTGAGGAAACTGGCTGAGTATGCCGAGTCCATTGCTCCTTGGAGCTTCGCTGCTGCGGTCGGCGTGTAGAGAGCCTCGACGATTCTGTGGCGGCTGTCTGCATTGAACATGCCGGTCGACCCCAGTGTCACAGCGTAATTGGCCGCCGCACTCTCCGCCCCCTGCTGATCCCGCGAGAACCCCGTAGGGATCCCCCCGGCCTTCGAGGGGACCGGCTTGGTGCCGCTCGCTGCTGTCGCCGCCGCCTTCGGTTTGTCCCCGGAACCCTTGCCGCCGCCGGAGGCACTGTCGTCGCCCCGGTTCGCGAAGGCGATCGCCGCGATGAGGAGGACGACGACGCCGACCACCGTGACCAGGCTCCTGGAAGATGACCGACCGCCTCGGCGGGCGCCGCCGTAGGGGTCGCCGCCGCGTTCGGGCAGCCGGGTTCTGGTCTCGCCCGCGCCGCCGTAGCCCTGGTCGTCTCCGAGACTCATGCCGCGTACGCCCCCTCGACCTCGTACCGGAACGCGTAGATGTACGACGTTAGCCGTGCTGGCTCCCGCGCGGGCGCGGTGTGTTGACTCGACATCAGGGAAACGCAACCTCAGCCGGTGGGCACGACGGGCGGGTGGGGTGGTGGGGACCGGGCGTGCCCGGAGGACTGGAGGAGAGGGGCCGCTACACGGCCATGCCGTACACGATGGTGAACAGCGTGCCCAGGGAGCCGATGATGAAGACGCCCGTCAGGCCGGCGATGATGAGGCCCTTGCCCTGCTCCGCGCTGAAGGTGTCCCGGAGGGCGGTCGCACCGATGCGCTGCTTGGCCGCGCCCCAGACCGCGATGCCGAGACAGAGCAGGATGGCGACGGCCATCACCACCTCGATCATCACCTTCGCTTCGTTGCCCAGGCTGCCGAAAGGCCCCCAGTCCGGAGCGATTCCGCCGATGATGGTGTTGATGTCTCCCTTGTCGGCCGCAAAGAGCATGTAAGTCACCGCCCCTGGTGGGTAGTTCCGCGGTCCCCTGCGGTGTGCAGAGGTCAGGCCTCATTGTCGCCGACAATGTCGCCGTCGTATGTCGACTTGGCGTCATTGAATGGCGGGTTTCGTACGCATACATCGTACGGTTACTCTGTGTATCACGGCAGGTCACGCCGGGCAATGAGGCCTGAGCGGAACCTGTCGTGTGGTTCCGTCGTTGTGCTCCTCTACGACCTGGCACGTTTTCTGACGGCTGGTCGGGTGAGGTGCCGACACGATGTTCTCACGAGGGGGGCCCGGCGGTCGCCGAGGCGACGGCGCAGCCGACGCGGCGTCAGGGGCCGGGCCCGGCGGGTCACGGAAGGACGGGGCGCGGCCGGCTGCCGTGCCCCGTCCTCTTCGCGTGCCGCCGAGGGGACCCCACGTCCCCCTCACGTGGCGGCTCCCCGTGACCCGACGGGGAGGTCCGGCCGGCTGGGCCCGCGACGACGATGGCTCGTCGGGCGCGCGGCAACAAGGCGGGTGGCGCAATCCTGACCGCCGCGTTACGGAAACGGGCGCCGGGCTTGACCGGGCGCACAGCGCGGACACAGGCGGTCCGTGGGCCCGCGAGGCCGGGACGCGGGGCGGGCCGTGGGCTCAGCGGGGCTTGAGGCCGTGCAGCAGGTGGTGTACGGGCCCGTCCAGCATGCCCACGACCTGTTCGGCCGGGATGGTGCCGTTGGCGGCGAAGGCGGCCAGCCCGTGCATGCTCGCGCCGGCGACGACGGTGATGACCGCCGGGTCGCCCACGACGATCTCGCCCCGCGCCTGCGCGTCCTGGACCAGCCGCTCGAAGGACCCGACGGAGCGGTCGACGGCGTCGGCGGGACGGCGGGCGTAGGGCACGCCCCCGCCCGTCCTGGCCCTATCGGGTTTCCAGGCCCTCCACGAAGTGGTCGAACTCGCCCGCCTGCACGCCGAGCACGAAGGCGTCCCACTTGCGGCGGTTGGTGGTGACCACGTTGTCCGGGTCGCCGGTCTCGCGGATGTAGACGGGGGCCTCCCCGTCGTCCCCCTCGCCGAAGGCGATCTCGATCCAGGGCCCCGGACCGGTCGCCTCCGGCGGGGCGGCGCGTTCCCAGGTGAGGTCGGCGGGCAGGTCGGGCATCGCGCGGCTCCTTCTCTCGAGGGCGGTGAGCAGGGCGTGGCCGGGGTTGACCGGCCCCTGGCCGGCCGGTCCTGGAGCCGGGGTCACGGGCTCCGGCGACCGGCCGCAGGATTCCATGGCCACCGTATCCCCGCCCGGGGCGGACGTGGGCTGCGTCTCGTCCGGGCCTGCGCGGACTCGTGGCGGGTACCCGTGTCGCCGATGTCCTCGCAAGTTCCCGCGGCGTGGAGCTCCCGGGGCGTGGAGCTTCGTGGGCCGTTTGCCGGGGGTGGACGCGATTCACAGTCAAAACTCAGAGAAGCCGGGGACCGGTTCTCACCTTGGTGGGACACAGTGGGCCGGATGAAGCGCACCTCACGCGTCTCGGTCACCTCACGTCCCGCTCTGCTCGGCGCCGTGGTGATGCTGGCGCTGACGTCGGCCTCCGTGGCGGCCGCCGACGACGGGCCGGGGCCCTTCGCGGTCACCGTCGTGGCCGCGGCGAACCGGGAGAGCGTGAGAGTGGGGGCGCTCTTCGGCGCGGACCGGGTCGGGAAGCTCGCCGGCGGCCACTTCTGCACGGCCTCGGTCGTGCACAGCGCTCAGGGCGACCTCATCGCCACGGCCGCGCACTGTGTGGACGGTGACGACGCCGGCGACCTGGTGTTCGTGCCGGGCTACCGGGACGGGACGGCGCCGTACGGGGTGTGGAAGGTGAAGCGGCGGTTCCTGCCGGACGGGTGGTCCACGGGGCGGGACGAGGACAGTGACGTGGCCTTCGCGACCGTGGCGGGGCCGGCCGGGGCACGGGGCAAGCGGATCGAGGACGTCGTCGGGGGCAACGGCTTCGCCACCCGGACGGCGACCGGGGCCACCGCCGTGACGGTCACCGGCTATCCCAACGCCCAGGAGAACCCCATCAGCTGCACCAACAAGCCCCGCGCGCACAGCGGTACCCAGCAGCGCATCACCTGCCCCGACTTCACCGGCGGGACCAGCGGCAGCCCCTGGGTGAACGGGGACCACGACGTGGTGGGAATCCTGGGCGGCCACGACCAGGGCGGGACGACGGCCGACGTCTCGTACAGCGTGGTGCTGGGAGCGGAGGCGGCCGAGCTCTACCGGGACGCCGCGGGCGTCCGCGGGCGATCCGTGAGCGATCCGTGAGCGGGGCGGGCGGGGTGCGGCGCCGTCCGTGCGCGCCGGCCTGCTGAGGGACGGTCAGGTCCCTCCCCGGGTGAGGCCGCTTCACGTACCCTGACGATCTCGGTGGCGCGAATAGGCCGAAAAGCTGGCCGAGTCGGCCGGTTCGAGGCGGAAGCGGACTTGAAGCGGGCTCGGATGGGGGAGGGTTGAGCCGTGCGGAAAGTATGGGTGGTCGGTGCGGCCGCGACCGGGGTCGGGCTGAGCTTCGTCATGCTGCTCGTGGTCGGGGTGTACGTCGTCGCCGGGAACCTCGTCAACGGGGTCCGCGGCGGGGCCGTCGCGCTGGCCAAGGGGGCGGTGCCGGCCGCGTACCAGACGCTCGTCCAGAAGTGGGGCAATCTCTGCCCTGCTCTCAACCCGGCTCTGCTCGGCGCCCAGTTGTACCAGGAGAGCGGATTCAACCCGAACGCCAGGAGCCCGGCGAAGGCGGAGGGGATAGCGCAGTTCATCCCCGGGACGTGGGCCACGCACGGTATCGACGGCGACGGGGACGGGGACCGGGACGTGTGGGACCCGAATGACGCGATTCCATCGGCCGCCTCGTACGACTGCCAGCTCGCCTCGTACGTGAAGGACGTGCCCGGCGACATCTCCGACAACATGCTCGCCGCCTACAACGCGGGTGCCTACGCGGTCATCAAGTACGGGGGCGTGCCGCCGTACGCGGAGACCCGGAACTACGTGAAGACGATCAGCACGCTCGAGCAGAGCTTCGCCGCTCCCGTCACCCGGGTCGACCCCAGCCGGCAGGCCGCCGGTGCCATCGCGTATGCGCAGAAGAAGCTCGGGACGCCCTACCTGTGGGGTGGCGAAGGCACCGCTGAGCAGGGAGGACGGTTCGACTGCTCCGGGCTGACCAAGGCGGCGTACGAGAGCGTCGGGGTCACGCTGCCGCGCGTCGCCAACGATCAGTACAACGCGGGGCCGCACCCGAAGCGGGAGGAGTTGCTGCCGGGCGATCTGGTGTTCTTCTCCGATGATCTGACCGACTCCCGGGCCATCCGGCACGTGGGGATCTACGTGGGGGGCGGGTACATGATCGACGCGCCGCGGACGGGGGCTGTCATCCGGTTCGACCCCATCGACACCCCTGACTACTTCGGTGCCACCCGGGTAACCGAGGATGGCGCGAAAGCACTCCCCACCACGGTGTGACTGAGCGTGAACCCGCCCCCTGAGCTGCGGCTATGAGTCTCTCTTCGATAACGTCTGAGTGATCATTCGGTGGAGAGTGGAACGTTATGGCGGGGGACGTGCGTTCCTGTTGACGTAGCCGAGCGGACGTCAGTACAGCGGAAGCGGATCTACGAATCCACGGGGGTGGGTAGGAGCGGCGCACGCCAGGTGCGCCCGGAGAGCGACGAAGGGGCCGCAGCACCATGGCTGTACTCGCCGATTCCGGTTCGAACCCCGACGTCGACCTGCTGTACGACATCAACGGACTGGCCAAGGGCGCGCCCGGGTGGGTCGACCGGCTGATGGAGTTCGTGGGTGAGTACGGGCTGCTGCTCGCCATGGTGCTGCTGGTGGTGTGGTGCTGGTGGTCCGTGCGGAGGCGCGCCGCCGGCGGGGACGAGGCGGCCGCCTCCGTCGCCGGACTGGTGTGGGCGCCGCTGGCCGCCGGGATCGCCGTGCTGGTGAACGTGCCCATCCGGGGATTCGTGGAGCGGCCCCGTCCGTTCGTCGACCACCAGGGGCTGGACGTCCTCGTCTCCGGCAAGACCGACTACTCGTTCGTGAGTGATCACGCGACGCTGACCATGGCCATGGCCGTCGGGCTGTTCGTCGCCCACCGGAAGTTCGGGCTCGTCGGGATCGGGCTGGCGCTGTTCGAGGGGTTCTGCCGGGTGTACATGGGCGTGCACTACCCGACCGACGTGGTCGGGGGGTTCGCGCTCGGGACCGCGGTGGCGCTGTTGCTGTCCCCGGTGGCGATGGCTCTGCTCACGCCGGTGATGAGGGCCGTGGAGCGGTCGCCCCGGGTGGGGTGGGTCGTCCGGCGGCGATCAGCCGGTGCCGCGGGCGGGGACGCGCTCGTGCCCGGTTCGCGGAAGGCCGTGGCCGCGGAGGAGCGGGATCTCGCCGCGTAGGTTCCCCGCACCCGTGCGGGGCGTGCGGCCGCCGCCCCCATGCGTCGCCCCCGGTCCGCGGTCCCCGGTCTACAGCCCCTGCGGGTAGCTGAAGAACCTCTCCGGGTCGTAGCTCTTCTTCACCTGGGCCAGCCGCGTGGCCGCGTCGCCGTAGTACGCCTTGCGCCAGTCGGTGAGCGTCGGGTCGGTGTAGTTCTGGTAGGCCGCGCCGGACGCGTAGGGCCGCATGGCGTTGTGGGCCGACGTGAGCCAGGACTGGGCCGTCGTGCCGGAGGAGCCCGCGCCCCAGGAGGCGATGTACTGCGCCAGCACCCGGGAGCGGCGGTGGACGAAGGCCGTGGCGGTGGGGGAGACGCGGTTGACGGCACCGCCGAGGGCGGTGAGGTCGATGCTGCCCGCGCCGCCCCGCACCGAGGTCAGCTGGGCCAGCAGCTTCTGGATGCCGGCCGCCGTCAGGGAGCGGTCGAAGAAGTCGGAGCGGGCGGCGTACGTCTCGCGGCCCAGGGCGCCCTGCGGGGAGCGGCCGGGAGTCGAGCCGGGGAGGTGGCACTGGGCGTCGGTGGCGAACCTGGAGCAGTTCGCGTAGCCCTCCATCGCCTCCTCGTAGCCGCGGCGGCGCAGGGAGACGCTGGACGCGCCCGCGCCCACCTGGTCGGCCAGGCGGTCCACCGCGTTCTTGAGCTCGCCGTAGGTGCCCATGGAGAAGGCGGCCACGGAGACCGAGGGGGTGCGGCCGGGGGAGGCCGACAGGTGCAGGGCCGACCAGATCTCGTCGGGCTGGCCCGGGCCCCACTCCTGCCAGGCCTTGACCACCGCGGCGGCCTTCGCCCAGGGCCAGGTCAGGTATCCGGTGACGGCCTGGGGGGCGGGGTGGGTCCTGAAGTGGAGTTCCGTGACGACGCCGAAGTTGCCGTTGCCGGCGCCGCGCAGGGCCCAGAAGAGGTCCTTGTGGCTGGTGGCGTTGGCGGTGATCTGCTTGCCGTTCGCCGTGATGAGGGTCGCCTGGGTGAGGCTGTCGCAGGTCAGGCCGTACGCGCGGGAGGCGACGCCGTGTCCGCCGCCGAGGACCAGGCCGGAGACGCCGACCGTGGGGCAGGAGCCGGCGGGGATCGTCACGCCCTTGGCGCCGAGCGCGCGGTAGACGTCGATCAGTTTGGAGCCGGCGCCGACCACCGCCTCCTGGCCGCTGACCCGGATCCGGTTCAGCTTGGCGACGTCGACCACGAGGCGGCCGTCGCCGGAGGACCAGCCCGCGTAGGAGTGGCCGCCGTTGCGTATCGCCACGCGTATGCCGTGGGCGTGGGCGTAGGCCAGCGTCGTCCGGATGTCGTCGGCGTGGGCGACGTAGGCGACGGCGGCGGGTTTCAGGCCGTCGAAGCGGGTGTTGTACAGCTGGTGGGCGGTCTTCCAGGCCGCGTCGCCGGGGCGGACCAGGGTGCCGTCGAGGTCGCGGGCGAGGGCCGCCCAGTTCGCGGCGACGGCCGCGCCGGTGGTCTTCATCGGTGTACCGGACGAGGCCGTCGTGAGCGTCGTGGCCGACGGGGCCGACGTGCGCGTCGCGGGTCCGGCGGCGGGGCCTCCGCTCCCCTTGCAGCCGCCCACCGCGACCGCGGCCACCGTCGCCGCGCCGCCTGAGATGAACGTACGTCGCTCCATGCCCGTGCCTTTCCTCGCTCCTGTGGAACGAGACGGCGCCCTGGGGCCAAAGGTTGCACGGTACGTGATCCGGCCGGCCGGTACCGTCGTGTGCCCTGTCCGTGAGCGTTCCGTGACCTCACCGGGCCGACGGCAGGGGTTCACTCCCCGTTCACTTCCGGCCATCGGCGGCTTCACCTGTTCTGCCTAATTTCGGCCGTACCCGGTGCGGAGTGCGGCCTTGTGGACGCGCTGCCGTACTTCTCGACCTCGCACGCCGCCGACGGTGGCGGCTCCTGGAAGGAACTCCCGAAAGTGAAGCTTCAGCGCAAGAACCGGCTTCGCGCCCTTTCCCTCGGTGCTGTGGCCGTCTCCGGCGCCCTGGCCCTGACGGCGTGCGGCTCGGACGACACGGGCAAGAAGGCGAGCGACGGTTCTTCGTCGACGGCGAACGCCAGCTCGATCAAGTGTGACGACGCCAAGGGCCAGCTCCTCGCCGACGGCTCCTCCGCGCAGAAGAACGCGATCGACGCGTGGGTGAAGAGCTTCTCCCAGGCCTGCGGCGTGCAGATCAACTACAAGGGCGGCGGCTCCGGCGCCGGTGTCACCGCGTTCACGCAGGGCCAGGTCGCCTTCGCCGGTTCCGACTCCGCGCTCAAGCCCGAAGAGGTCACGGCCTCCAAGAAGGTCTGCTCCGGCGGTCAGGGCATCGACCTGCCGATGGTCGGCGGCCCGATCGCGGTCGGTTACAACGTCCCGGGTGTCGACAACCTGGTCCTGGACGCCCCGACCCTCGCCAAGATCTTCGACAGCAAGATCACCAACTGGAACGACGCGGCGATCAAGAAGCTGAACCCCGACGCGAAGCTCCCGAACCTGAAGATCCAGGCGTTCCACCGCTCCGACGAGTCGGGCACGACGGACAACTTCACCAAGTACCTGATCGCCACCACCCCGGACAACTGGAAGTACTCCGGCGGCAAGGCCTGGCAGGCCAAGGGCGGCCAGTCCGCTCCGCAGTCCGCCGGTGTGGCCCAGCAGGTGAAGCAGACCTCCGGCGCCATCGGCTACTTCGAGCTGTCCTACGTCGCGGACGGCGTCAAGGCCGTCTCCATCGACACCGGTGCCAGCAAGCCGGTCGCACCCAGCACCGAGTCCGCCACCGCCGACATCGCCGCCGCGAAGGTCGTCGGCACCGGCAAGGACCTCTCGCTCCAGCTGGACTACAAGACCAAGGCCGAGGGCGCCTACCCGATCACCCTGGTCACGTACGAGATCGTCTGCGACAAGGGCAACAAGGCGGACACCCTGCCCGCCACCAAGGCCTTCCTCCGCTACATCGCCAGCGAGGACGGCCAGAAGGTCCTGTCCGGGATCGACTACGCCCCCGTCCCCGACGCGATCATCTCCAAGGTCCGCACCACCATCGAGGGCCTGAGCTGACCTGAGTGCGGTCCGGTCCCCGTCCGGGGCCGGACCGCACCGTCCGGTGCACCGCCGCCAGGAGCCGGGCGCCCCCCTCGGGGCGTACGGCTCCACCGAGCCGCCCACCTCCGAGCGGCTCCGCAGACCGGAGAACCCGATGGACATATCGACGATGACAACCGACGCACCTCCCCCCCTCCCCGAGCCGGCCGTGGCCGAGCAGAAGCGCACCGCCCGTGGCGCGACCCGCCCCGGTGACCGCGTCTTCCTCGGCCTGTCCCGTGGCTCGGGCATCCTGCTGCTGGTGATCATGGCCGCGATCGCGGTCTTCCTCGCCTACCGCGCCTCCCTCGCGATCAGCAAGGACCACGGCAACTTCCTGACCGCCTTCGAGTGGAACACGAACCTCCAGCCGCCGGTCTTCGGCATCGCGGTGCTGGCCTTCGGCACGATCGTCTCCTCGATCGTCGCCATGGTCATCGCGGTCCCGGTCGCGGTCGCCATCGCGCTGTTCATCACGCACTACGCGCCGCGCAGGCTGGCCGGCCCCGTCGCGTACGTGATCGACCTGCTCGCCGCCGTGCCGTCCATCGTGTACGGCCTCTGGGGCGCGCTGATCCTCGTACCGCACATGAGCGGCCTGTTCGGCTGGCTCGACCGCTACCTCGGCTGGACCGGCCTCTTCTCCTGGGACGGCGGTCCCGCCCGCTCGATGCTCACCGTCGGCATCCTGCTCGCGATCATGATCCTGCCGATCATCACCAACGTCAGCCGCGAGGTCTTCCGGCAGGTCCCGCAGATGCACGAGGAGGCCGCGCTGGCCCTCGGCGCCACGCGCTGGGAGGTCGTCCGCATGGCGGTGCTGCCCTTCGGCCGCTCCGGCGTGATCTCCGCCTCGATGCTCGGCCTCGGCCGGGCGCTCGGCGAGACGATGGCCGTCGCCACCGTGCTCTCCCCGACCTTCGACATCCAGGCCAGCCTGCTCAACCCGGGCGGCGGCACCTTCGCCCAGAACATCGCCAGCAAGTTCAGCGAGGCGACCGAGTACGGCCGTGACGCGCTGATCGCCTCCGGTCTGGTCCTGTTCGTCATCACGCTGCTGGTCAACGGCGCGGCCCGTGCCATCATCGCCCGCCGCAAGGAGTACTCGGGGGCCAACGCATGACCACCGCAAGCATCGCCGACAAGCGCCCCAGCACGCTGCGCGGCGCCAGCCTCCCGAAGTGGTCCCCGTGGGCCATCGCCGCCGGGTCCCTCGTCGTCGCGATCGGCATCGGTCTCGCCGCCGGCCTGGACAGCAAGGTCCAGTGGGGCCTGATCGCCGCGATCCTGTTCGTGCTCGGCACGTTCGGCATCGCCGCCCGGGTCGAGGGCCGCCGCCAGGCCAAGGACCGCGTCGCGACCTCCCTCGTCTGGGTCGCCTTCCTGCTCGCCGTCGTGCCGCTGGCCTCCCTGATCTGGGTGACCGTCGCCCGCGGCGTGAAGGTCCTCGACGTCTACTTCCTGACCCACTCCATGGGCGTCGTCGCCGACTCCGAGCCGGGCGGCGGCATCTACGCCGCCATCATCGGCAGCCTGGAGCAGGTCGGCCTCGCCACCCTGATCGGCGCGCCGATCGGCATCCTCACCGCGGTCTACCTGGTGGAGTACGGGCGGGGCAGGCTCGCCCAGGCCGTCACGTTCTTCGTCGACGTGATGACCGGTATCCCCTCGATCGTCGCGGGCCTGTTCATCCTCAGCCTGATGCTGATCTTCAAGATGCAGCCCTTCGGGTTCGCCGGCTCGCTGGCCCTGGCCATCCTGATGATGCCGGTCGTGGTCCGTTCCACCGAGGAGATGCTCAAGCTCGTACCGAACGAGCTGCGCGAGGCATCGCTGGCGCTGGGCGTGCCCAAGTGGCGCACCATCCTGAAGGTGGTCCTGCCGACCTCCATCGGCGGCATCACCACCGGCGTCATGCTCGCCGTCGCCCGTATCGCGGGTGAGACCGCGCCGGTGCTGCTGCTGGTGTTCGGCAACCCGTTCATCAACAACAACCCCTTCGACGGCGCACAGGCCTCACTGCCGCTGTACATCTACCAGCAGTACGGCGCGGGCGCCGAGCCGGCGTTCGACCGCGCGTGGGCGGCGTCCCTCACGCTGATCGCCTTCGTGATGATCCTCAACATGGTGGCCCGGGGCATCGCCCGCTGGAAGGCCCCGAAGACCGGTCGCTGACCGCGGCCCTCTCAGCGACTGACTGGAAGTGAAGTAGTTATGTCCAAGCGAATCGACGTGAGCGGGCTCACCGCCTACTACGGCTCCCACAAGGCGATCGAGGACATCTCGATGACGGTCGAGCCGCGCTCGGTGACGGCGTTCATCGGCCCGTCCGGCTGCGGCAAGTCGACGTTCCTGCGCACGCTGAACCGGATGCACGAGGTCACGCCCGGCGGGCGGGTCGAGGGCAAGGTGATGCTCGACGACGAGGACCTGTACGGGGCCGGGATCGACCCGGTGTCGGTACGGCGCGAGGTCGGCATGGTGTTCCAGCGGCCCAACCCGTTCCCCACGATGTCGATCTTCGACAACGTGGCGGCCGGGCTGCGGCTGAACGGGAACTACAAGAAGAGCGAGCTCGGGGACATCGTCGAGAAGTCCCTCAAGGGCGCGAACCTCTGGAACGAGGTCAAGGACCGGCTGAACAAGCCCGGGTCGGGACTGTCCGGTGGTCAGCAGCAGCGGCTGTGCATCGCACGGGCGATCGCCGTGGAGCCGGGGGTGCTGCTGATGGACGAGCCGTGCTCGGCGCTCGACCCGATCTCCACGCTCGCCATCGAGGACCTGATCGGTGAGCTGAAGGAACGGTTCACGATCGTCATCGTGACGCACAACATGCAGCAGGCGGCGCGGGTGTCCGACCGTACGGCCTTCTTCAACCTCGCGGCGGTGGGACAGCCCGGGAAGCTGATCGAGATCGACGACACCGAGCGGATCTTCTCCAACCCGTCGGTCCAGGCCACGGAGGACTACATCTCCGGGCGCTTCGGCTGAGCCGATGCCTCGATGACCCCTCGCGGTGCTGCATGGCGGTGCCACCGCGAGGATGTGAGGGCCCGCCCCTGGCTCCCGGGGGCGGGCCCATCGCCTTCCCGCACGGCCGTCCCCAGTCCCCCACCCGCCCACCCGTGACGGTCGGCTGGAGGGCTCCATCCCGGGGCTCCGCCCCGGACCCGGCGGGGGCTGTGCCTCCCGCAGCCCTTGGCGGGGGTTGTGCCCCGGGGTTTCTGGCGTGGGGTCCCGCCCCGGAATCTGGCGGGGGCTGTGCCTCCCGCAGCCCTTGGCGGGGGTTGTGCCCCGGGGTTTCTGGCGTGGGGTCCCGCCCCGGAATCTGGCGGGGGTTGTGCCTCCCGCAGCCCTGGCGGGAAGCTCCTGCCCGGATCCTGGCGGGGGCTCCCGCACTCCTGACCTGGGGATCCGGCCCCCTGCCATCCGGTGCCGCCCGGTTTACAGGAACGCCAGGTCCACGACCCCGAACGCCGCCGCGGCCACCAGTGCGGCTGCCGGCATGGTGATGAACCAGCCGAGGACGATGTTCTTGGCGACGCCCCAGCGGACGGCGTTGACGCGCTTGGTGGCGCCCACGCCCATGATGGCCGAGGTGATGACGTGGGTCGTGGAGATCGGTGCCTTGAAGAGGAACGCGGTGACGAACATGATCGACGCGCCGGTGGTCTCGGCGGCGAAGCCCTGGGGCGGGTCGAGTTCGATGATCTTGCGGCCCAGGGTGCGCATGATGCGCCAGCCGCCGGCGTAGGTGCCGAGGGAGAGCATCACCGCGCAGACGAGCTTCACCCACACCGGGATCGGGTCGCCGAAGGTCTTGTGGCCGGAGATGACCAGGGCGAGCACCACGACGCCCATGGTCTTCTGGGCGTCCTGGAGGCCGTGGCCGAGGGCCATGCCGGCCGCCGACACGGTCTGGGCTATGCGGAAGCCGCGCTTGGCCTTGTGCGGGTTGGCGCGGCGGAACGTCCACATGATCACGGTCATGACCAGGTAGCCGACGATCAGGCCGACCACCGGGGACAGGAACATCGGGATGATGATCTTGTCCAGCACGCCGTTCCAGTGCACCGCCGTGCCGCCCGCGAGCGCCGCGCCGACCATGCCGCCGAACAGCGCGTGGGAGGACGAGGAGGGTAGCCCGAAGTACCAGGTGACCAGGTTCCAGACGATCGCGCCGACCAGTGCGGCGAAGAGGATGGCCATTCCCGACCCGCCCTGGGGCGTCTCGATCAGGCCCTCGCTGACGGTCTTGGCGACCCCCGAGCCGAGGAACGCACCCGCCAGGTTCATCACCGCGGCCATCGCCAGCGCCGCCCGCGGCGTCAGCGCGCGGGTCGACACCGACGTGGCGATCGCGTTGGCCGAGTCGTGGAATCCGTTCGTGTACGTGAAGAAGAGCGCGACCGCGACGGTCACGATCAGAGCGAAGGTGTCCATGAGTGGGTTCAGGACTCCTTGACGGCGATGGTCTCCACCGTGTTCGCCACGTGCTCGAACGCGTCAGCCGCCTCCTCCAGCACATCCACGATCTGCTTGAGCTTGAGCACCTCGATCGCGTCGTACTTGCCGTTGAAGAGGTGTGCAAGAAGCTTTCTGTGGATCTGGTCGGCCTGGTTCTCGAGCCGGTTGACCTCGATCCAGTACTCGGTGAGGTTGTCCATCGTGCGGAGGTTCGGCATGGCCTCCGCCGTCAGCTCCGCCGCCCTCGCCAGCACCTCGATCTGCTGCTCGACGCCCTTGGGCAGTTCCTCGACGTTGTAGAGGACGACCAGGTCGACGGCCTCCTCCATGAAGTCCATGATGTCGTCGAGGGACGACGCGAGGGTGTAGATGTCCTCGCGGTCGAACGGCGTGATGAACGAGGAGTTCAGCTGGTGGAAGATCGCGTGCGTGGCGTCGTCACCTGCGTGTTCCGCGGCCCGCATACGCTCTGCGATCTCGGCCCGGGCGGAGGCGTCCGCCCCGAGCAGTTCCATCAGGAGCTTGGAGCCGGTGACGATGTTGTCCGCGGATGCGGCGAACATGTCGTAGAAGCTCGTCTCCCTGGGGGTCAGACGAAAGCGCACGTGGGGTCCTCGGGGTGCTTCGGTTTCGGTCAGGGTGATGCTAGGCGCATCATCCGGCCACGGCTAATGGGCCGTCCCCCAGTGTCACCCATCGGTCAAGCTGATCATCACGGGGGCGTACCAAGGCGCCTATACCCAGCAAAGTCGGCTACCATATACCCTGTGGGGGTATCTGTCATGAGCTCTGTCCTGAGCTCTGTCCTGAGCTCCGCGGCGACTGGAGGGGCGCGATGACGACGACCGAGGCCGGTGCCACGGCGCCCTCCGAGGCGGGCGGCACCACGCACGGCTACCACAAGCAGAAGGACGAGCACCTCAAGCGGCTGCGCCGGATCGAGGGCCAGATCCGGGGCCTGCAGCGCATGGTCGACGAGGACACGTACTGCATCGACATACTCACGCAGGTGTCCGCCTCCACCAAGGCCCTGCAGTCCTTCGCGCTGCAGCTCCTGGAGGAGCACCTGCGCCACTGCGTCGCGGACGCGGCAGTCAAGGGCGGGGCGGAGATCGACGCCAAGGTGGACGAGGCCACGAAGGCGATCGGCCGCCTGCTCCGCACCTGAGCCGCGGTGCCGCAGGTCAGTGCTCGGCCGTGGCGCGTTCCTCGGCCACGCGCAGCACCTCGTCGATGCTCGCCAGGCTGAGCCGTTCCTCGGCGGCCGAGGCCGCGATGATCAGCTCTCCGCACAGCTCGATCTCGGCGAGGGCCACGTGGTCCTGAACTGCCGTACCGCCGACCGGAGCCACGCGCATCACCTCTTCTCTGCCGTCACCGACTTCCTAGAGTAGGCAGGGCTCTACACACCGCGCATGGCACGGACGGGCTAGTCCAGGGGCCGCCGCGCTGACTAGTGCCCCGGGTCGCCGCCCGCTTCGCCGGATGGCCGGTTCTCGGCGATCCGGCCCGCGTAGATGTCCTTCGACAGCGGCAGCCGGACGTCCGCGGGTGTGCCGAAGTCGTACAGCAGCGTCGTCGAGGCGACCGCCACGGCGGCCTTCCGGCGGCCGTTGACAAAAGAGAAGCTCTGCCGGATCTTGCGGATGCGGCCCTGGTCGTCGAGGTAGGCGTCGAAGGGAACCTCGGCCGTGGCGAACCCCTTCGCCGCCGCGGTCAGTGCCTCCTGGTTGCCCGCCGAGGCGGTGCGCGCCGCCCTGGCCAGGTCGGCGGTGCCGCGGAAGTGGCGCACCTCGGTCCCGCCGAGCTCGGTACGCCCCAGGTACGTCGCCGTCCGGGTGCCGCGCAGCAGTTCCGCGGCGGCGTACGGGTCCGTCGCGCCGCCCGTGACCAGGTTGCCGTCGGAGAGGGTCGCCGTGTCCACCCGTACCCATTTGTCGGCGGGCACCCCGGCGCCGCGGTTCTTCATGAACAGGGCGCCCGGGGCGAGGAGTTCGGTGATCGGGCGGTGCTCGGCGTTCCCGGCCGGGTCCTGCGGCAGCCGCACGGTGAGCCGGCCGAGCTGTCTGCGGAAGTCGTAGACGCCCGTGCCGCGGATGGTGACCCGGGTGCCGCCGGTGGCCATCTCCATCGACGTGGTGGCCTTCGAGCTGCCCGCCTCGCGCAGGGTGCCGGCGGCGCGCCGCAGCACGGTGACCGGGTCGTTCGCGCCGCGCCCGTCCTCGGCGGCGGCACCGCTGAAGGAACAGCCCGTGACACCGAGGCCCAGACCGGCCGCGATGCCCATCGCGATGCCCGCCCTGCCGGCCGTCCCGCCCCACTTGTACTGCCGCCGATCCATAGCCTGCCTACCCCCAGCCGGTACGTCCGTCACGGGCCCCCTGTCGTTCCGGTTAACGACGAGTAGGGGGCGGCCGTCACGCGCCCGTCGGCCGGCCCGGCGGGAGCCCGGGCCGGACCGGGCCTGCCCTTCGCGCAAGGTGGGTAACGTTGTCTGTGTGGCGCAGCAGGACGGTCCCGAGCGGACCCGGCACGGGCAGGACCACCTCACGACGACGAGTGAACAGGGCCGTTTCTGCGTGGCCCGCTGCACCTGCGGCTGGCGCGGCCCCGCCCGCCGGGCCCGCAGCCTGGCGAGGGCGGACGCGGAGGGGCATGCGGCGGCGGGCTGACGGGCTCGCGGGTCACACGGACGAGTCGCAGACCAGGGCGTCGACGAGGTCCCGGTCGCGGGGCTGGGTCAGGCGGGCCCGGGCGGGGCCGGGCGGCAGCCACAGGATGCGGTCCACCTCGTCGTTGGGCGTGAAGTCGCCGGCGACGGCCTCGGCGGCCCAGTAGCGGACCTCCTTGGGGCGGCCGCCCGCGTAGTAGCACACCGTGGGCAGCTCGGCGCCGGGCTCCGCGGTGTACCCGGTCTCCTCCGCCACCTCCCGCAGTGCTCCCGGCAGCGCCTCCTCGCCGCGCTTGAGCTTGCCCTTGGGGTGCGACCAGTCGTCGTACTTGGGCCGGTGGACGAGGCAGACCTCCAGGCCGCCGTCGACCGGCGAGCGGCGCCACAGTACGCAGCCGGCGGCCTGTACGGGGGTGTCCGGAGTATCCGGGGTGTCCGGGGTGTCCGGGGTGTCCGGGGTGTCCTTCGCGGTCGTCACCGGTGCTTCACCGCCTCGCGTCGAAGGGGCAGGGGAAAGGAGGGGCAGGGGAAAAGGGAGCAGAGGGGTCAGGGGGTGGTGACCGTCCGCTTCTGCCAGCACTGCTGGAACGCGAACCGGGCCGCCTCCACCTCGTGACGCTGGTCGGCGTGGAGCACGCCGAGGGCGTACGCCGTCGCCGGGGCGATGCGCGGGGTGCGGGCCGCCTGTGCCGCCGCCGCGGCGGCCTCCGAGGCGTCCCGGTGCCGGTCCAGGGCCTGACCGGCCGTCAGCAGCCGCAGGTCCACCGGGACTTCGGGGCCGAGCAGCACCTCGCGGGCGTAGCGGTGCAGGCGCAGCAGCAGGCGGACCTGGTGCCAGGGGCCGTCCTGGGGGTGGGGGGACGGGTCCGGGGACAGGCCGTGGACGAGGGCCTCCGCGTTGTAGGGGTGGCCCGCGGTGACCAGGGGCAGCGCGGCGATCGCGGCGGTGAGCCGTTCCTCGGCGGCGGCTGCCAGGGGGCGCGGGTCGGTGGTCCGGGCGGCGGGGGTGAGGGGGACCTCGCTGGCCAGGAGGGCGACCTTGTCGGCGACGGCGTGGAAGCGGGCGGAGCCGAGGGCCTGGAGCCCCGTGGAGTGGGCGCGGGTCCGGGCGAGGGTGAGCTGGCGGTCCAGCAGGGCGCCCGCCTTCGCCGCGCCGACGGTCAGGTTGCCGTTCGGGGCCGCCGCTTTCGGCGGGGCGGGCGCCGCCCTGCCGGTGCCGCCGCCGCCCACGGCCGCGCCGACCGCCTGGGCGGGTACCGTCGTCGACCCCGACAGCCGGTGCAGCGCCAGCAACAGCCGCTCCAGCCGGGCCTCGTACGCGTGCTCCAGCCCCAGCGTGCCCGACAGCCAGGCGAGTTCCGGCCGGATCTCCTCCGACCAGCCGGTGTCGAGCAGCGGGCGGAAGGTGTGCAGGCTGCCGCTGATGCGGCGGGCCGAGCGGCGCAGGGCGCGCACCGCGTCGACGGACCCCTCCGCGCCGCCCGCGGTGCCCCCGGTCTCCCGGTGCAGCCGCAGCGCGCGGAGGAACTCCGTGGCCTGGGCGCGCAGGTAGCCCGCGAGGGCCTCCCCGGTCACCGCCCCGGCCGTGGGGTCCGTCGGGTCAAGGTGTTGCTGTGCCACGCCGGCGCCTCCGGGCGTCTATGAGCATCTCCTGGACGTTGCGCAGGGGCTGGCCGTCCCCGTCGGTCGCGTGCCGCGTCCACTCGCCGTCGGGGCCGAGGTGCCAGGAGGCGGTGGTGTCGGACATGCCGGTGTCGAGCAGCCGATTGATGGCGGCCCGGTGGCCGGGGTCGGTGACCCGGACGAGGGCCTCTATCCGGCGGTCGAGGTTGCGGTGCATCATGTCGGCGCTGCCGATCCACACCTCGGGCTCGCCGCCGTTGCCGAAGATGAAGACGCGGGAGTGCTCGAGGAAGCGGCCGAGGATGGAGCGGACGCGGATGTTGTCCGACAGGCCCGGGACGCCGGGGCGCAGCGCGCAGATGCCGCGCACCCACACGTCCACCGGTACGCCCGCCTGGGCAGCGCGGTAGCAGGCGTCGATGACCGCCTCGTCGACCATCGAGTTGACCTTGATGCGGACGAACGCCGGACGTCCGGCACGGTGGTGCAGGACCTCCTTGTCGATCCGCGAGACCAGGCCGTCGCGCAGGGACTTGGGGGCCACCAGCAGCCGGCGGTAGGTCTCCCGGCGGGAGTAGCCGGAGAGCCGGTTGAACAGGTCGGAGAGGTCCGCGCCGACCTGCGGGTCGGCGGTGAGCAGGCCGAGGTCCTCGTACAGCCGGGCCGTCTTCGGGTGGTAGTTGCCGGTGCCGACGTGGCTGTAGCGGCGGAGCGTCTCGCCCTCCTGGCGGACCACCAGGGACAGCTTGCAGTGGGTCTTCAGGCCGACGAGGCCGTACACGACGTGGCAGCCGGCCTCCTCCAGCTTGCGTGCCCACTTGATGTTGGCGTGCTCGTCGAAGCGTGCCTTGATCTCGACGAGGACGAGGACCTGCTTGCCGGACTCGGCGGCGTCGATGAGGGCGTCGACGATCGGGGAGTCGCCGGAGGTCCGGTACAGGGTCTGCTTGATGGCGAGGACGTCGGGGTCGCCCGCGGCCTGTTCGAGGAAGGCCTGCACGGAGGTGGAGAAGCTGTCGTACGGGTGGTGCAGCAGGACGTCGCGGCTGCGCAGGGCCGCGAAGATGTCGGGCGCCGAGGCGGACTCCACCTCCGCGAGGTCCCGGTGGGTGCCCGCGACGAACTTCTGGTACTTCAGCTCGGGCCGGTCGAGGCTGTGGATGCGGAAGAGGCCGGTGAGGTCCAGGGGGCCGGGCAGCGGGTAGACCTCGGCCTCGCTGATCTTCAGCTCGCGCACCAGCAGGTCGAGCACCTCGCGGTCGATGGACTCCTCGACCTCCAGGCGCACCGGCGGCCCGAAGCGGCGTCGCATGAGTTCCTTCTCCAGGGCCTGGAGCAGGTTCTCGGCGTCGTCCTCCTCGACCTCGAGGTCCTCGTTGCGGGTGAGCCGGAAGGCGTGGTGCTCGAGGACCTCCATGCCCGGGAAGAGCTCCTCCAGGTGGGCCGCGATGACGTCCTCCAGCGGGACGTACCGGCCGGGGGCGGCCTCCAGGAAGCGGGACAGCAGCGGCGGCACCTTGACGCGGGCGAAGTGCTTGTGGCCGCTGACCGGGTTGCGCACCACCACGGCCAGGTTCAGGGACAGGCCGGAGATGTAGGGGAAGGGGTGCGCCGGGTCGACCGCCAGGGGGGTCAGGACCGGGAAGATCTGGTGCCGGAAGAGCGTGAAGAGGCGCGCCTGCTCCTTCTCCGCCAGCTCGTTCCAGCGGACCAGGTGGATGCCCTCCTCCGCGAGCGCGGGGGCGACGTCCTCGTGGTAGCAGGCGGCGTGCCGGGCCATCAGCTCGCGGGAGCGGGCCCAGATCATCTCCAGCACCTCGCGGGGCTGGAGGCCGGAGGCCGAGCGGGTGGCCACGCCGGTCGCGATGCGGCGCTTGAGACCGGCCACCCGGACCATGAAGAACTCGTCCAGGTTGCTGGCGAAGATCGCCAGGAAGTTCGCCCGCTCCAGGAGGGGCGTGTCGGGATCCTCGGCGAGCTCGAGGACCCGCTCGTTGAACGCGAGCCAGCTGCGCTCCCGGTCGAGGAAACGGCCCTGCGGCAGCTGTACCCCGTCGGCCTGGGACTCCTCGTAGGCGTCGAGGTCGGCGTCGATGTCGGGTTCCAGGTCGGAGACCACGGCCGCCACGGTGTGCGGGCGGTGCGCGGCTATGGAGCCCACGGAGGGCTGCGCGTGCTGTGCCTGGGTGTCTGGCTGGCTCATGAACCCATTGTTCCGCGCCGCGAGCGATACGGGCGCGTCGGAACGTGCGGGTGGGAGCTTCACGGCCCCGTTCCCCGCGGACCCCTCGGGGGGCGGCGAAGGCTCTGGCACGGCGGGCTTCATTGGCCGAGCGTCGCAAGGTCTTCTGAATCGATGGTTACGGAGACATGACGTGCGGGATATCGGGGGGCGGCTCCCGGGCGTTCGTCCGGGCTCCGGCGCCCGTGAGGCGTCCGGGGGAAAGGACGGTCCCGTACGTCCTTCCCCCCGTGGAAGGGCGTACGGGACCGCCGGCCCTGCGGGGCCGTCAGGCGGTGCGCCGGCGCAGCACCGCGTAGGCCGCCGTGGTCAGCCAGACCAGCCAGCCGGTCGTGCCGGCGACGAAGCCGGCCCAGGCGAGCAGCGCCCAGCGGTGCAGCCGCAGCACCGTGCGGGGCAGCCCGGGGAGGGCGGCGGCGGTCATGAGGTGGCCGCCTTCGCGAGCCGGAACGCTCCGGTGAGCCGCCTGAGCACGAGGAACGCGCCCGCGGTGAGCAGGGCGGTCAGGGCCAGTACCAGGGCCGTGGTGGTCAGCTGGAGCGGCCAGTAGTGCGAGGCGGGGTGGTAGGTGTTGTAGTAGCCGACCCCGCCGAGCTTCCGGTACAGCCGCCGGCACTCTTCGGACGTGCCCGCCGTGCAGCCGGGCTCGGGGATGTGCCCGCCGGAGGCGGTGAGCAGGCCGTGGTCGACCTCGATGCCGTTGTAGAGATCGCCGTAGCCCTGCTGGAAGCCGGTCACGCGGGTGACGGCGGGCCACAGGTGCGGCATGAGCCACTGGGCCAGGCCCAGGACGCCGGCGGTGAGGACCAGGGCGCCGCCGAGCGCGGGCAGGGTGCGGCGCAGCACCACGCCCGCGAAGGCGCCGGCGGCCAGGCCGGCGATGCCGAAGGCGACGAGGGTGGCTCCGTTGGTGTGGAAGGCCCAGGTCATGTACCAGTTGTCGAGGCTGCCGACGCGGCCGTGGGCCGCCGACCAGGCCCGGCGGTGCAGGAACACCAGCAGGCCGGTTCCCGTGGTGACCGCGGCGGCGGGCAGGGCCGGCTTGGCCGCCAGCCGGGCCGGGGTGACGCCCTGCGTCCAGGTCAGCTGGGCGGTGCCGGACTCCATCTCACGCCCGACGAGCGCGGCGCCCGCCCAGGCGGCCACCAGGAACGGGAGCGCGGCCATGGAGAGGGTGAGGTAGGTGTACGTGACGTTGAAGAGCAGCAGCGGTTTCTGGTCGTACCTGCACGTCGGCCGCTCCGCGCAGGAGCTCCACCGCCGCCACGCCTCCGCCGCCGCGTCGGTGAGCGGCCCGGCCAGCCACAGCAGCAGGCCGGCCCCGAGGACCACCAGTCCCGCCCAGACGAGCAGTGCCGGACGGTGCAGGCGCACCAGCCACCGGCTCAGGCGCGGACCGCCCGCCCCTTGCCGCCCGGCCGCCGGAGTGGACGCGGTCATGACACTCATACGGCGGCCTCCTCGGCCGGCGCCGAGGCGGCGGTGAGCGCGGGAGCCCCGGGGTTGCGCAGGTGGGCGAGGACCGGCTCCTCCAGGGACGGCGTGCCGGTGCGCCAGCCGGCGGGCAGCGGGCCCGCCGGGCGGATCAGGGCGCTGAGCTGGCGGCCGGTGACGCGGGACTCGACGACCGTGTGCGGGGCGAGGTCGGCCGTGTCGGCGGCGGTGCTCACGCGCGTGTGGGCGGCCAGCAGGTCGTCGATGTCCCCGGCCAGCCGGATCCGGCCGCCGCCCACCAGCAGCAGGTGGTCGCAGGAGTCCTCCAGCTCGGCGACCACGTGCGAGGACATCGCGATCGTGGTGCCGTGCCGGGCCGCCTGCGCCATCAGCACGCCCATCAGCTCGTGCCGGGCCAGCGGATCGAGGTCGGCCATCGGCTCGTCCAGGAGCAGCAGTTCCGGCTGCTTCCCGAGGGCCAGGGCGAGCGCGACGCGGGTGCGCTGGCCGCCGGAGAGGGCGCTCACTAATTGAGCAGTGAAAGGGTGGTGCAAGAGAGGGGCGGCGTCAAGTCCGCCGCCCCTCATGGCCGTTGGGGGAGGTGCGTCAGGTCTCGGTGCGGTACATCAGATCCGTCTCGTACGTGGTGAACCCCAGCCGCTCGTACACCGACACCGCCGCCTCGTTGTCCGCGTCGACGTACAGCATCGCCGTCGGCAGCCGCTGGGCCGCCAGATGACGCAGGCCCACCGTGGTCAGCGCCTTGCCCAGGCCGCCGCCCTGCCTGCCGGGGGCCACCCCGAGGACGTACACCTCACCGAGCTGCTCGGCCGCGTGGACCTTCGTCCAGTGGAAGCCGACGACGTCACCCGCGCGCTCGGCCAGGAAGAAGCCGGCCGGGTCGAACCACGGCTGGGCCTTGCGGTCGTCGAGGTCACGCCGGGTCAGGGAGCCCTGCTCCGGATGGTGGGCGAAGGCGGCCGCGTTGACGGCCAGCCAGGCCGCGTCGTCGGCGCCGGGTACGAAGGTACGTACCGTCACGCCCTCCGGCAGCACCGGGTCGGGCAGGTCCAGGTCGGTCAACGACCGGCGCATCTGGCGCAGTTCGCGGAACAGGGTCAGGCCGAGCACCTGGGCGAGGTGCCGGGCCGCGGGGTGCCCGCCGTGCGCCCACACCCGCAGCCGCTTGCCCGAGGCCGCCAGCAGGGCCGAGCCCAGCGCCCGGCCGTGCCCGTGCCCGCGGTGCGCCGGATGGACGACGAGTTCGGCGGCCGGTGCCTCCACCGGGTCGGTGTCCTCCAACTGGGCGTAGCCGACGAGTTCGTCGCCGACGAGCAGCAGCAGGTGCGACACGCCCTCGCGGGCGCCGCCCGTCAGTTGCAGCCGCCCCTGCTCGGACACCGGCTGCTGCCCGTCGGCGCGGGCGGCCTCCGCGAGCAGTTCGAGCACGGCCCCGGCCTGGTCCGGGGAGAGCGCGGAGTGGGTCTCGATGGAACGGGTGCCGGCGGGCCCCACGGTGTCGTCGCTGGTCATGCGTATGAGGGTACGGGGCGGTCCCGGCCCGGGGGCGAAACGGGAAACGGCAAAGAAATCGGCAAAGGGAAACCAGGATGTAACCTTCAACACCCTGTTGTGCTACGCGCGTCGACCCTAGGCTGCGCCGGAACGGGCCACCGTCTCAGCAGACCCACAGGGGGGCGCATGCCGACCGCACATCACCCGTACCGCCGTGCCCGACGCCGTACGTACGCACTTCTCGCCTCCGCCGCGGCGCTGGCCTCCGCCGCCGCACTGGCCACCGCGCTCCCGGCGGACGCCCATGACGGCAGGGGCGGCCACGGCCACCACCCGAGCCGCTACCAGGACGTCCAGCTCCTCTCCTTCAACGACCTGCACGGCAACCTCGAACCGCCGTCGGGTTCCTCCGGCCGGGTCACCGAACTCCAGCCGGACGGCACGACGAAGACGATCGACGCGGGCGGCGTCGAGTACCTCGCCACGCACCTGCGCGACGCCCGCGCCGGGCACCCGTACTCCATCACCGCGGCCGGCGGCGACATGGTCGGCGCCTCCCCGCTGCTGTCCGGGCTGTTCCACGACGAGCCCACCATCGAGGCGCTGAACAAGCTGAAGCTCGACGTCACCTCCGTCGGCAACCACGAGTTCGACGAGGGCGCGCGGGAACTGGCCCGGCTCCAGAACGGCGGCTGCCACCCCACGGCGGGCTGCTACACGGACAAGAAGTTCAAGGGCGCCGACTTCCCGTACCTCGCGGCGAACGTCCTCGACGAGAAGACGGGCAAGCCGATCCTGCGCCCCTACTGGGTGTGGAAGAAGAAGGACGTCAAGATCGGCTTCATCGGCGTCACCCTCGAGGGCACGCCGGGCATCGTCTCGGCGGACGGCGTCAAGGGCCTGAAGTTCAAGGACGAGGTCGAGACGATCGACAAGTACGCCAAGGTGCTCCAGCGCCAGGGCGTGCAGTCGATCGTCGCGCTCATCCACGAGGGCGGCTATCCCGCCTCGGGCTCGTACAACTACGACTGCGACTCCCCGGGCGCCGGCGACGGCATCTCCGGTCCGATCGTCGACATCGCGAAGAACGTGACCCCGGCGGTGGACGCACTGGTCACCGGGCACACCCACACCGCGTACACCTGCACGATCGACGACCCGGCGGGCCGCCCCCGCATGGTCACCTCGGCGGCCTCCTTCGGCCGCCTCTACACGGACACGACCCTCACGTACGACCGCTTCACCGGCGACATCGCGCGTACGGCGGTGAAGTCGGCCAACCGCGTGGTCACCCGCGACGTCCCCAAGGCGGCCGACATGACCGCGCTGATCGACAAGTGGAACACCCTCGCCGCCCCGATCGGCAACCGGCCCATCGGCTACATCTCCGCCGACATCGGCAACACCGGCACCGAGTCCCCCATGGGCGACCTGATCGCGGACGCGCAGCTGGCCTACGGCAAGGAGCTGGACCCCGGGACCGACCTCGCGCTGATGAACCCGGGCGGGGTGCGGGCCGGGCTGACGTACGCGGCCAAGGGCGCTGAGGGCGACGGCGTCGTCACCTACGCCGAGGGCTTCACCGTCCAGCCCTTCGCCAACACCGTGAACCTCCAGGACTTCACCGGGGCCCAGCTGGTCCAGGCGCTCAAGGAGCAGGTGAGCGGCGCGAACGCGGCGGCGCCGAAGATCCTCCAGCCGTCCTCCGGGCTGACGTACACGCTGGACCTGACGAAGACGGGCGCCGACCGGGTGGTGACCGACTCGATCCGGCTGAACGGCGCGGCGATCGACCCGTCGGCCACCTACCGGGTCGCGACCAACAGCTTCCTGGCGGGCGGCGGCGACGGCTTCACCACGCTGGGACAGGGCACGAACGACCTGGTCGGCGCGGACGACCTGACGGCACTGGAGAAGTACCTGACGGCGAACTCCTCGGCGGCGAGCCCGCTGGCGCCGCCGGCCACCGGCCGGATCACGGTCGTCCCGTAACCGCACCCCGGCAACCGTTCACCGGCCACCGCACACCGAGGGGCCCGGTACGCGCTTCCCGCGCGTACCGGGCCCCTCGTGGGCGTCGAAGGGCGTCAGGAAGCCGTGGGCGTCCAGTCGCCCAGCCAGTCCGCGACCTCCTGGTCCGCCGCCTGGGCATCGGTCAGCTGCGGGCGGTCGCTGCTCGCCGCGCCCGAGCCCGCGCCGGTGTTCTTGTACTCGGCGAAGCGGTCGTCCTTCCACGAGAAGCCGCTCATGTCGGTCCACGGGGCGGTCCTGATCGCGGCGCTCAGAGCCGTGTTGCGGACCGTGGCCTGCGGGTCGAGCGAGGCGTCCCCGCCGGCGTGCCAGGGACGCCCGAGGTAGAAGGTCCGGTCCGACACGTCACCGCTGACGGTCGAGTTGGCGATCAGGATGCCCCGGCGCCCGGCGGCCGTGCTCGGCGCCGTGACATAGCCGGCCGAGGTGCCGTTCCAGCGCTTCTTCAGGGTGATGACCGACGTGTCGAGCACGGCGGTCGCGCGACCGAAGATGAAGTCGACGTTGCCGATCACGGAGGAGTTCTTCATGTAGACGCGGCCGAGCTTCTCCTTGGCCGCGGTGTCCACCAGCAGCGTGTCCTGGTCGCCGGTGACGGTCACGTTGTCGAGGAACACCTTGTCGGAGGCGGTGCGCAGGGCGACCGCCTGCTGGGCGCTGATGTCCTGGTGCGCGGCCTCGTCGAAGTCGTTGGAGAAGGTCAGGTTGCGGGCCTGGAAGTCGTCGGCCTCGACGGCGACGGTGGCGCTGCCCCCGGTGCCGTACGTGCCCGAGCCGTCGGGCTTCTGCGTCCCCGACGCGTTGTTGTAGACGATCACCGTGTCGTTCCGGCTGCCACCGGTGCCCTGGATGGTGACGTGCGGCTTGTTCGACGGCACCTTGACCAGCTCGCGGTACGTGCCCGGCTTGACGCTGATCACCACGCGGGAGGCGTTGTTCGCGGGGACGGCGTTCACCGCGGCCTGCACGGTCGTGTACTGACCGCTGCCGTCCTTGGCGACGGTGAGCGTGGTCGCGGCGGCCGCCGCCGAGGCCGGCTGCACGCCGCCGGGGACGAGGACCCCGGAGGCGAGAGCGGCGGAGGTGGCCAGCGCGAGGGGGAGGCCGCGGGTGAGGGCGGTCCGGCCTTTGTGGTGGCGGGGCGCGGAGTGGGGGGTGGTCATGGAGCGGCTCCTTTTCGGATCGATCCCGTTGGGGGGTGACCTGGAGTCGCCGCGGCGAAGCGAATGGTTGCCCCGTTCGAGTGACTGCTCGCCGATCCGAGCGCGCCGGAAAACACCATCGCTAACGCGGGCACCGGAGAGGCCGCGCACGTGTCCGGGTGTTAGCTTCCCTTCCCGTGACGGAGCACCAGCACGAGACCAGGGCGGCCTATGACGGGGCCGTCGAGCTGTACGCGTCGATGTTCGCCGGCCGGCTGGAGACGCACCCGTTCTCGCGGAACATGATCGGCACCTTCGCCGAGCTGGTGCGCGGGACGGGGAACCCGCGGGCGGCCGACGTCGGCTGCGGGCCCGGACATCTGACGGCCATGCTGCACGACCTGGGCCTGGACGCCTTCGGGCTCGACCTCTCCCCGGGCATGGTCGACCACGCCCGGCGGGCCCATCCGGCGCTGCGGTTCGACGAGGCGCGGATGGAGGCCCTGCCGGTCGAGGACGGCGCGCTCGGCGGCGTACTGGCCCACTACTCGATGATCCACACCCCGCCCGGGGAACTGCCCGCGCTCCTCGCCGAGCAGGCACGCGTCCTGGCACCGGGGGGCCTGCTCCTGGTCTCGTTCTTCGCGACCGACGCCCCCGAGCCGGTCCGCTTCGACCACAAGGTGACGCCCGCCTACAGCTGGCCCCCGGACCGGTTCGCCGAACTGCTCTCCGGAGCCGGACTCGCCCCCTTCGCCCGCCTGCTCCACGACCCCGCCTCCGAACGGGGTTTCCTCGACGCCCACTTGCTGGCCCGGCTCGACTAGATCGGGGGCGAACTGGTGTTCGCTAGGCGGTGGTGGGAGCCGGGGCGCGCTTGAGGTGGTGGAGGAGGGCCGCGAGCTGGGTGGGTGCGGTGGTGAGGAGGGTGCCGGGGTCGTCGCTCTCGCGGTCGCGTTGCTTGTGCCGCGAGCACGCCCAGCCCACACTTGAGGAGGTGATGCCACCATGACCGCTCTTGCTTACGAGAGGTCCGAGACCATGACCGAGATCAGGACCGAGGCCGCGCCCGGGAACGGCCCTGACCTGGACGAGGTCGTGTGGCAGGCATGGAAGGCCATGGAACTCCCCGAGGGCTACCGCGCTGAGATCATCGAGGGAGCCATCGAGGTGTCGCCCACCGGTCGCTATTCCCACAGTCAGATCGTCTTCCTGCTCAAGGAGGCGTTGGGGGACTTTCTGAGGGGTGGGGACTACGGCGCCCGGAATGACACGAACATCATCCACGAGAACCGTGCGTGGGTGCCGGACCTGTTCGTCGTCGCCCGGGACCCTGAGCGCTATGTGACGGATGACGGGCTCGGCCTGACGGCCGCGGGCGTGCGGGTGGTCTTCGAAGTCACGTCTCCCGGCAAGCGCAGTCTGGACCGCGACCGTGTCCGCAAGCGTCGCGAATACGCCCGAGCCGGTATCCCCGTCTACGTCATCGTCGACGACTACGACAACCAGGGCACCGTCACCGTCCTCACCGAGCCCCAGCCGGACAGAGCCGACTGGCTGGGAGTCGTGCGGGCACCGTACGGCACGGAGGCCCACATCCCGGCGGGCCCTGCCAAGGGTTTCGTGATCGGGGAAGCGGTCACCGGCCCGAAGCGCCGCTGACGGGCGGTCGGGCCGAGGGGCTCACGCGAGTTCCGGTGGCGGCGTGGGCGCCCCGGGCAGTCGTACCGTCGCCACCGTGCCGCCGCCCTCCGCGGGGGCCAGGCCGACCTGGCCGCCCGCCTGCTGGACCGTGCGGGCGACGATGGAGAGGCCGAGGCCGGAGCCGGGCAGGGCGCGGGCCGAGGGGGAGCGCCAGAAGCGGTCGAAGACGTGGGGGAGTTCGTCGGCGGGGATGCCGGGGCCGTGGTCGCGGACCGTGAGGACGCCGTCGGTGAGCCGCACGTCGACCGTGCCGCCCTCGGGGCTGAACTTCACCGCGTTGTCGAGGATGTTGACCACCGCCCGCTCCAGCGCGGCCGGCTCCGCCCGGGTGTACCAGGGCTCCAGGGAGGCCGTGATGGTCAGCTCCGGGCCGCGCAGGCGGGCGCGGTTCAGGGCCGCCTCCACGGTGTCCTCCAGGGAGACCACCTGGACGCGTTCGCCGCGCTGGCCCTCCGGGCGGGACAGTTCCTGGAGGTCCCCGATGAGCGAGGCCAGTTCCGTCATCTGGGCCTTCACCGAGGCGAGGAGTGCCTTGCGGTCGGCCGGGGGGAGGGGGCGGCCCGTCTCCTCGCTGCGGGTGAGGAGTTCGATGTTGGTGCGGAGCGAGGTGAGGGGGGTGCGGAGTTCGTGGCCGGCGTCGGCGATCAGTTGCTGCTGCAGTTCGTGGGAGCTGGCCAGGGACGAGGTCATCGAGTTGAAGGAGCGGGACAGGCGGGCGATCTCGTCCTCGCTGTCCTCCTCGACCGGGATCCGGATGCTCAGGTCCTCCGTGCGGGCCACGTGTTCGACGGCTTCGGTGAGCCGGTCGACGGGGCGCAGGCCCGCGCGGGCCACGGCGAGGCCGGCGGCTCCGGCGCCGACGACTCCGATGCCGGAGACGAGGAGCAGCACGAGCGCCAGGTCGTTGAGGGTCTTCTGGGTGTCCTTGAGGGAGACGGACGTCATGATCGCGACACCGGGGTACGGCACGGCGTCGGGCCCGCCGCCCACGGGGACGGCCGTGGTCACCACCCGTACGTCGTTGCCTTCGCCGTCCACGCTGTTGTGGAAGATGCGTTCGCGCAGGTTGGGGTCGTTGGCCGCCTTCTTGTCCGTGGCCGTCACCTTCACCACGCCCTCGGAGTCCGGCACGACACAGGTCTTGCCGTCCCCCGTCACGACCTGGAGGTAGACGAAGGAGGGGCGGCCGGCCGAGTTCACGGTCTGCGGACACGAGTCCACCAGCGCCGCCACCTGCGCGGCGTTCAGGATGCTCCCTCGGCCGCCGAGGCTCGAGAGCCGGTCGTCGATCTCGTCGTACAGCTTCCCCTGCACGATGAACCAGCACGTCACCGACACCGCCGCCACCGCGAACGCCACCGCCGCCGCCACCAGCAGCGCCAGCCGGGAGCGGATGGGGAGCGCTCGGTAGCGGCGTGCGAGCCGTTTCACTCGGCGCCGCCCTGGCGCAGGACGTAGCCCACACCGCGCACCGTGTGCACGAGGCGCGGCTCGCCGCCGGCCTCGGTCTTGCGCCGGAGGTACATGACGTAGACGTCCAGGGAGTTCGACGAGGGTTCGAAGTCGAAGCCCCAGACCGCCTTCAGGATCTGCTCACGGGTGAGCACCTGACGGGGGTGGGCCATGAACATCTCCAGCAGCGTGAACTCGGTACGGGTCAGCTCCACCTGGCGGCCGCCGCGCGTGACCTCGCGGGTCGCGAGGTCCATGCGCAGGTCGGCGAAGGTGAGGGCCTCGTCCTCCTGGGCCTCGGCGGAGACGGCCGCCGCGTAGGAGCTGCGGCGCAGCAGGGCGCGGATGCGGGCGAAGAGTTCGTCGAGTTCGAAGGGCTTGACCAGGTAGTCGTCGGCTCCGGCGTCCAGGCCCGTCACCCGGTCGCCGACCGTGTCACGGGCCGTGAGCATGAGGATCGGGGTGGTGTCCCCGGCGCCGCGGATGCGGCGGGCGGCGGTGAGGCCGTCCATGCGGGGCATCTGGATGTCGAGGACCACCAGGTCGGGCTGGTAGGCGGTCGCCTTCTCCAGTGCGTCGGCGCCGTCGACCGCGACCTCCGTGCCGTACCCCTCGAAGGCGAGGCTGCGTTGCAGTGCTTCGCGTACGGCCGGTTCGTCGTCGACGATCAGGATGCGCTGGGGGTCACGGTCGCCTTCGGCGGGGCTCATCGCTCGCGGTTCCTCGGGGTGCGGTGGGCGGGGACGCTTTCAGCGTCGCATGGTTGCGGGCGGCGGAGTAAGGACGGGGCCGGGACCGGGGCGCCGGGACCGGGGCCGGGTCAGCCGCGCACTGCCGTCAGGCGCTTCAGCGGGACCTTGTGGCGGTGCGGGCGGGTGGCGGGGACACGCAGACCCATCAGCTGGGGGACGGCGGGGGCGGCGACCTCGGGGGCTCGGGCCGCGACCTCGGGGGCGCGGGGCGCGGGCACCGGCGCCGGTGTGTGGAGCTCGTACGCCACCCCGAGGGCCAGGGTGATGTCGGCCGGGCCGGTGGCGGTGACCGGGTGCGAGATCTGCTTGATCATGACGTACTCCCTGGGGTGCCGGGCCGTCGCGGTGCGAGGCCGGTGGTTCAGCTGGTGGAGCCCGACCGCAGCTTGGCCAGGTCGGACTTGACGGTGTTGACCGGGATGGCGAAGCCGAGGCCGATGCTGCCCGCGTCGGAGGACGAGGACGACTGCTGGCTCGACGAGTACATCGCGGAGTTGATGCCGATGATGTTGCCGCCGGCGTCGATCAGGGCGCCGCCGGAGTTGCCGGGGTTCAGCGAGGCGTCGGTCTGGATCGCCTTGTAGGTGGTCGTGGAGGAGCCGGTGTCGCCGTTGAACTGCCGGCCGCCGAACTGGAAGGGCCACTGTCCGTCGCCGCCCTGGCCCTGGCTCTGTCCCTGGCTCTCGTCCGTGGAGACCGTCACGTCACGGTTGAGGGCGGAGACGATGCCGCTGGTGACGGTGCCGGTCAGGCCCTCGGGGGAGCCGATCGCCACGACCGTGTCGCCGACCTGGACGCCGGAGGAGTCGCCGAGGGTGGCCGCCTTCAGTCCGGAGGCGTTCCGCAGCTTGACGAGGGCGAGGTCCTTGGAGCTGTCGGTGCCGACGACCTCGGCGGTGTAGGACGTGCCGTCGCTGGTCGTCACCTTGATCGAGGAGGCGCCGGAGACGACGTGGTTGTTGGTGACGATCTCGCCGTCGGAGGTGATGATCACGCCGGAGCCGGTGGAGGACCCGTTGGCGAGGGTCGCCTTGATCTCGACCACGCTCGGGCTGACCACGGCGGCGATGGCGGCGACGTCGCCCTTCTTGCCGGCGGGCACCACGTTGGTGGTGGTGCTGGAGGCGGCGGTGGTGTCCTTGCCGGTCAGCTCCTGGAAGGCGTACGCGGTGCCGCCGCCGACGGCCGCCGCCACGATCGCCACGGCGGCCAGCAGGGCGATCGGCCCCCGGGCGCGCTTCTTCTCGGGCGCCGGGCCGGCGTCGGCCGGGACGGTGCCGAGGACCGCGGTTCCGCCGCCGTGGTCGCCGTGCCCGCCGTGGCCGTGCCCGTCGGCGCCGCCGTCCGTGGCGGTCCGGGGCCCTGGCCAGACGGTGGTGCCCGGCTCGACGGTGACCGGCTGCGCGGGCTGGTACGCCGGAGGGGCCGGCCACTGGGGGTCCACGGGGGAGGCGGAGGTGTGCTGCTGGGGGTACGCGCCCTGGTAGGCGTCACCCTGGGGGTCCTCGTAACCGCCGCTGCGGCGGAAGCTCTCGGTCATGACAGAGAGCTTCGCCCGCGACCATGAGAGCCCGCTGAGTGCTCCCTGAGAAGCCCGCCAGAACCTCGTTCGCCCGATGTAAAGACCGTCCTCGCAGGTGGGGGCGGGTTCTCAGGCGGTCTTCATCATCCCTGGTACGGGCCGGTACAGGTCATGCACAGCCGCAGGAGCTGCGGACCACGAGCCGGGACGGGAACGTCTTCAGCCGCTCGCGCCGGGAGCCCGCCACCCGCAGGCCGTCGTCGAGGACGAGGTCCACCGCGGCCCGGGCCATCGCGGGGCGGTCCGATGCGATCGTCGTCAGGGGAGGGTCGGCCAGCGCCGCCTCCTTGATGTCGTCGAACCCGGCCACCGCCAGCTCGCCGGGCACGTCGAGGCGCAGCTCACGCGCGGCGCGCAGCACGCCGATCGCCTGGTCGTCGGTGGAGCAGAAGACCGCGGGCGGGCGGTCCGGGCCGGAGAGCATCTCGAGCGCGACCTTGTAGGCGTCGTAGCGGTTGTACGGCGCCTCGAAGAGCCGTCCCGCGGTCGGGATGCCCGCCTCGCCCATCGCGCGCCGCCAGCCCTCGACGTGGTCGGAGACCGGGTCGCCGACGGCGGGGGTGTCGGCGGTGCCGCCCACGCAGGCCACGTAGTCGTAGCCGTGCTCCAGCAGGTGGCGTACGGCGAGGTGGGCGCCGCCCAGGTCGTCCGTGACCACGGCGACGTCGTCGATGGCCTCGGGACGCTCGTGCAGCAGCACCACCCGGGCGTCCCAGGCCTCGATCTCGGCGGCGGCCTGGTCGTTCAGCGCGTGGGAGACGAGGATGAGGCCGGAGACGCGCATGCCGAGGAAGGCGCGCAGGTAGTGGACCTCGCGTTCGGCGATGTAGTCGGTGTTGCCGACGAGGACCATCTTGCCGCGCTCGGAGGCGGCCTGTTCGACCGCGTGCGCCATCTCCCCGAAGAAGGGCTGGCGGGCGTCCGGGATGATCAGCCCTATCAGGTCGGTGCGCCGCGAGGCCATCGCCTGGGCGACCCGGTCGGGCCGGTACCCCAGCTCCTTGATCGCGGCGAGGACACGCTCGCGCGTGGCCGGGGCGACCGGCCGGGGTCCGTTGTTGATGACGTAGCTGACCACGGCGGTGGACGTCCCCGCCAGCCGCGCCACATCATCCCGAGTCACCTTGGCCACGCGCGGAGTCTACGCGGAGAGACCCGCGCTGGGCAGGGCGTATCGCGGCCCGGCTGTGCGGATGCGATGCCCTGCCCGTACGACTGCTAGGCGTCGGCCGTGATCTCGGTGGCGTCCAGGGCGGCAGCGGTGTCCGCGGTGTCCGCATCGTCCTGCTGTGACCGGGTGGCCTTGGCCTTTGCCTCGTCCGGGGAGCGGTCGCCCTTCTCGGGAGTAACGAATCGATAACCGACGTTCCGGACGGTTCCGATCAGCGACTCGTGCTCGGGGCCGAGCTTGGCGCGCAGCCGTCGTACGTGCACGTCGACCGTGCGGGTGCCGCCGAAGTAGTCGTAGCCCCAGACCTCCTGCAGCAGCTGGGCGCGGGTGAACACGCGCCCCGGGTGCTGGGCGAGGTACTTCAGCAGCTCGAACTCCTTGAAGGTGAGGTCGAGCACCCGGCCCTTGAGCTTGGCGGAGTAGGTCGCCTCGTCCACCGACAGGTCGCCGTTGCGGATCTCCATCGGGGAGTCGTCGTTGACGATCTGCTGCCGGCCCATGGCCAGCCGGAGACGGGCCTCCACCTCGGCGGGGCCGGCGGTGTCCAGGAGTACGTCGTCGATGCCCCAGTCGGCGGTGACGGCGGCCAGGCCGCCCTCGGTCACGACGAGGATCAGCGGACAGCCGGGGCCGGTGGAGCGGAGCAGCTGGCACAGGCTCCGCACCTGCGGCAGGTCGCGGCGGCCGTCGATCAGGATGACGTCGGCGCCGGGGGTGTCGATCAGTGCGGGTCCCTCCGCCGGAGCCACACGCACGTTGTGCAGCAGCAGGCCGAGAGCGGGGAGCACCTCCGTCGACGGCTGGAGGGCGTTGGTCAGGAGCAGCAGAGAACTCATACGTCTGGTTCCTCCTCGGTCCCTGCGAGGACGTGTGCGGTGCGGAACTGCTCTGCGATCCCGAAGGCCCCGTACACCTGCGGTTTCCCGCTTCGTATACAACGCTTCCGAAAGCACAAAAGGACCCGGGGGCTACGCTGCCCGAGTCCTCTGCCCAGCAGAATAGCCCACATGAGCAACGGTCCGGCAGGTCACGCGGCACGTTCCGCCGTTCGTCCGCACTCCGAGACGAGCAGACGCGCAGGTAAGCGGACGTTTCTGTACACGGCGGACGGGATCGCGATCGATTCCGTATACGATCCGGGCCGGTTCGTATACGACGCCTCCGCGCCGCCCGCCCGTCACCTGGTGTTCGTCCTCGCGCACGGCTTCACCGGCTCCGTGGACCGGCCGCACGTGCGCAGGGTGGCGGGGGTCCTCGCCCGGTACGGGGCCGTGGTCACCTTCTCCTTCCGGGGGCACGGCGCGTCGGGCGGCCGCTCCACGGTCGGCGACCGGGAGGTGCTGGACCTCGCCGCCGCGGTCGAGTGGGCCCGCGGCTTCGGGCACGCGTGCGTCGTCACCGTCGGCTTCTCCATGGGCGGCTCGGTGGTGCTGCGGCACGCGGCGCTGCACCGGGGCGCCGAGGGCACGGACGCCGTCGTCTCGGTGAGCGCGCCGGCCCGCTGGTACTACCGGGGCACCGCCCCCATGCGCCGCCTGCACTGGCTGGTCACCCGGCCCGAGGGCCGCCTGGTCGGCCGCTACGGCCTGCGCACCCGCATCCACCACCGCGACTGGGACCCGGTGCCCCTGTCCCCGGTCGAGGCGGTGCCGCGGATCGCCCCCACCCCGCTGCTGATCGTGCACGGCGACAGCGACGGTTACTTCCCCCTCGACCACCCCCGGATGCTGGCCGACGCGGCCGGTGACCACGGCGAACTGTGGCTGGAACCCGGCATGGGCCATGCCGAGCACGCCGCCGGGGACGCCCTGCTCGCCCGTATCGGAGCCTGGGCGGTGGCCAGGGCCAGCTAGCCTGGCCTCATCCGTCTCTCATCACTCCTTGCCTCGATCGAGGAACCAGAGGAACCAGAGGAACCAGATGTCCAAGGTCACGGTGCGCTACTGGGCCGCCGCCAAGGCCGCGGCCGGGGTCGCCGAGGAGCCGTACGACGCGGCGACCCTCTCCGAGGCGCTCACCGCGGTGCGGGAGCGACACCCCGGCGAACTCGTGCGCGTACTGCAGCGATGCTCGTACCTCGTCGACGGTGACCCCGTGGGCACCCGGGAGCATGAGACGGTACGGCTGGCCGAGGGCGGCACGGTCGAGGTGCTCCCGCCGTTCGCAGGAGGGTGAGCATGACCGACCAGCCGTATGAGGGCCAGGACCCCCATCAGGGGCAGCGCGGTTACGACGGGTACCAGGGGCAGCAGGGGCAGCAGGGCTACGGGGGGTACGAGCCCTACCAGCAACAGCAACAGCAACAGCAGCCGCAGACGTGGCCCGGGCAGGCGGGGTACGACCAGGGCGGCTACGACCGGTCCGGGTACGGCCAGGGCGGCGGCTACGGCCGGTCCGGGTACGACCAGCCCGGGTACGAGGAGCAGCACACCCAGCAGTGGCAGGGCCAGACCTGGGAGACGCAGCTTCAGCCGCCGGTGCAGCCGCCGGTCGCGGCCGCCGAGACGGCGTACCTGCCGCCGCAGGGCTACGGACCCGCCGCCCCCGGTACGCCCGGCGCCCCCGGCGCACACGCTGCGCCCGCCCATCCGCGGCCCCCGGCCCAGCAGCCCCCCGCACCGCAGTCGGCCGCACCGGAGCCCTCCGCACCGGGGTCCGGGTCCGGGCCCGCCTACGGACCGGCCACCCTCGCCGGCAACTCCCGCATCACCGACGCCCAGCGCGCCCGGCTGGAGGGGCGCTCCCCGATCATCGACCCCGGTATGCAGCCCGCCGCGCTGACGGCGCTGCTCGGCCTGCTGCTCTCCGGTACGGCGGCGATCGGCACGTACGCCCTGGTCGTACCGCTGGTGCTGCTGCAGGCCGTGACCGCCGCCGGCTGGTTCCGGCTGAACGGCATGTGGCCCGCCCGGCAGGGCATCGCGCTCGCCTTCGCCGGGGGGCTCACCGCGGACGTGGCCGTCCTGGTGGCCGGCCGGGACCAGGCGCCCGCCGCGATCCTCGGCCCCCTGGGGGTGTGGGTCCTGCTCGCCCTGGTGCTGCAGCTGCGCTCGCACGCCTCGCCCGATGAGCGCATGTACGGCCTGATGGCGACGGTCGTCTCGAGCGCGCTGGCGGTCATCGCCACCGGCTACCTGGGTGCCGAACCCGACGCGGTGACGGTCGGCGCGGCGGCGGTGGCGGTCGCCCTCCTGGCCCGCGCCCTCCCGCTGCCGACCCCGGCCTCCGTGACCGTAGCCGTGCTGGCCGCGGCGGGCGCCGGCATCGCGCTGGGCGGGATGACGGACCTGGGCACCAAGGGTGCCGTCCTGGGTGCCGCCGCCGCGGTGTGCGCGCTGGTCGGCCACCGCGTCGCCGCCTACGACTACCCCTCCCGGTTCGTCCACTTCACGGCGGGCGTGGCCCTGCCGCTGGCGGCGGCCGCACCGGTGGTGTGGGTACTGGGGCGGGCGCTGGGGTAACCGGCGTCGACGGGGCAGGCGGACGGAAGGGCGCGTACGTCCCTGTCACAGCTGATCTACAAAATCCCCGCGGGCCGGCCCCGCGGGGTTACCGTCGGGTCGTACCGCATTTCCGTGACCGCACGACTTCTGCGGCCGCACGTGTCACGAGACCGCCTAGCCGGGGGAAAACAACGAATGCGCGCCCTGCGAGCACTGCTGATCGTCGTCGTGATCCTGGGCGGCTTATTCGTGATCGTCGACCGCGTCGCCGTGCACTTCGCGGAGGGCGAGGCCGCCGACAGGCTGAAGGCGACGGAGAGCCTCGCCGACACCCCTGACGTGTCGATCAAGGGCTTCCCCTTCCTCACCCAGCTCGCGGGCGGCTCCCTGGACGACGTCGAGGTCGGCATCAAGGACTACGAGGCGGCCACCGGCAACGGCGCCGAGAAGATCCGCATCGACGACCTGAAGGCCGACATGAAGGGCGTCGACTTCTCCGGCGACTACAGCTCCGCCACCGCGTCCACCGCCACCGGCACCGCGACCGTCTCCTACGCCGAGCTGCTGAAGACGGCGAAGTCCGAGCCCACCCAGATCGCCCCCGGCGTCACCGCCCGCGTGGTCGGCCTCTCCGACGGCGGCAACGGCAAGATCAAGGTCGCGGTGGAGGCGACGGTCCTCGGCAGCAAGCTGCCCAAGCCGGTCCACGTGCTCAGCTCGGTCACCGTCGAGGGTGACAAGGTGAAGGTGCACGCCGACGCCCTGCCCGTGATCGGCGGCGCCGACCTCGCCGAGAACCGGGTCCGCGCGATCACCGACTTCCAGCAGGCCATAGACCAGCTGCCCGGCGGCATCGAGCTGGACTCGGTGCGGGCGGCGCGGGACGGCGTCGAGATCACCGTGCAGGGTTCGAACGTCCGGCTCGCCGGGTAGGACCCTCCTCGGCGTCCTCGGTGGACAACGGCGTCCGAAAGGCGAGACGCCCACGTCCGCGAGGCAGGCGCGTCCCGGTCCGCCGCTGCCCGGATCCTTCACGCGGGCACCTCTTTCCCTCCATCCATTCCACATTGTGGACGATCGCGTCTCATCATGCGACACCCCGGTGACACGCGCCGCTCTCCGTCCCTACGATCGTCGGCATGAAGCGACAGGCGGATCTCACGAAGCGGCGGGCAGTGGACCTGTGCCGCGTTGCCGCCATGCTCTGTCGCCCCTTCTGAGCGGAAGCCCGACTTCCGCGCTCACCCCCTCGCCCTGCCCTACTCAGGGCATCCGTGCGCCGGCCCGCAACGGGCCGCGTACCCACGCACTCGCACGCCCCGCCGCACCTGCCCCGGAGGAGAAAGAGCATGAGCCGCAGCGACGTCCTGGTCGACGCCGACTGGCTCCAGGAGCACCTGGACGACCCGACCATCGCCATCGTCGAGGTGGACGAGGACACGTCCGCCTACGAGAAGAACCACATCAAGAACGCGATCCGCATCGACTGGACCAAGGACCTCCAGGACCCGGTCCGCCGTGACTTCGTCGACCAGGCAGGCTTCGAGAAGCTGCTGTCGGAGAAGGGCATCGCCAACGACCACACGGTGGTCCTCTACGGCGGCAACAACAACTGGTTCGCGTCCTACGCCTACTGGTACTTCAAGCTCTACGGCCACGAGAACGTCAAGCTCCTCGACGGCGGCCGCAAGAAGTGGGAACTGGACGCCCGCGAGCTGGTCGACGGCACCGAGATCCCCGAGCGCCCGGCCACCGAGTACAAGGCCAAGCCGCAGGACACCTCGATCCGCGCCTTCCGCGACGACGTGGTCGCCGCGATCGGCTCGCAGAACCTGGTCGACGTGCGCTCGCCCGACGAGTTCTCCGGCAAGCTGCTCGCCCCCGCCCACCTGCCGCAGGAGCAGTCGCAGCGCCCGGGTCACGTCCCGTCCGCCCGGAACATCCCGTGGTCGAAGAACGCCAACGACGACGGCACCTTCAAGTCGGACGACGCGCTCAAGGAGCTCTACGCCGCGGAGAGCGTCGACCTGGCCAAGGACACGATCGCCTACTGCCGCATCGGTGAGCGCTCGGCCCTGACCTGGTTCGTCCTGCACGAGCTGCTGGGCGTGGAGAACGTCAAGAACTACGACGGCTCCTGGACCGAGTACGGCTCCCTCGTCGGCGTGCCGATCGAGCTCGGCGCCAACAAGTAACCCATCCGACCGACCTTCCGGTCAGACCCCAAGACCCTCTGGAGAAAGACATGTGTGGAGCGAAGGCCGGCGGCCCGGACGCCTCGACGATCAAGCCCGGTGAGACCACCATCCAGGGTCAGGTGACCCGCGACGGCGAGCCGGTGACCGGCTACGTCCGCCTGCTGGACTCGACCGGTGAGTTCACCGCGGAGGTCCCCACCTCCGCCACCGGACAGTTCCGCTTCTACGCGGCCGAGGGCACCTGGACCGTACGCGCCCTCGTCCCCGGCGCCACCGCCGACCGCACGGTCGTCGCCCAGCAGGGCGGACTCGCAGAGGTCGCGATCGCGGTCTGAGCAACCTCAGCACCGGCTGGAGGGCCGCACCCCCGGGTTGGACGCCTGGGTGCGGCCCTTTGGCGTGCCCGGGGTGTCGGCGGGCGCACGCCGCCCGTGCCGAGCGGCGTGCGCCCGCCTACCCTGGAGTCATGTACGCACGGCGACGTCGCGTTTACTTCGCCATGATGGGGGTGTGCATCGCCCTCTTCGTCCTGGCGTGGGGGGTCGTGCGCCTGTGGTCGGTGACCGCGGCGGTCATCATGTGCGTGGTGGCCATGGTCATCCCGCCCGTCGCGGCGATGGTCGCCAACCGGCGCGGGCCCGAGGACCGCTGGTGGGACGACCCCTCGGGCGATCCGCAGTCCGACGAGTGGTGGGACGAACTCGACGGCAAGAAGCGCCCCCGCTCCTAGGGGGTGTCTGACACATGCCCGCGGCGTCGCGACGCCTGGCACGCACGCTCGCCGCGTTGCCGAAACGCCCACGTGGCTCCGCCACGAGGACGCTCCCGCGCCCTGCGATCGCACGCACCAGACGCCGCTCCTGCTCCCGCGCTCATGTGTCAGACAGGCCCGAGCGCCCCCGCTCCGAGCGCCCCCGCTCCGAGCGGCCGCGTCTCAGTACACGAGCGCCTGCGTCCCGTCGGCCAGCGCCTCCTGCACGAAGACCTGCGCGCCCGCGATCCGGATGCCCTCGATGACGTCCTTCTCGGTGATCTCCCGGCGGGCGGCGCACTGTGTGCACAGGGTGATCCGCCCGGCCGCCAGGATCGACTCGATCAGATCCGGCAGCGGGGCCGCGTGCGGCAGCTCGAACTCGGCGGCCCGCCCGGGCAGCGCGAACCAGGACGACTCCCCGGTCAGCCACAGCGAGACGTCCACCCCGCTGGCCACGGCCACCGCCGCCACCGTGAACGCCTGCGAGCAGCGCTCGGGGGCATCGGCCCCGGCCGTCACCTTGATCACGAGCTTCTTGGTCATGCGGGAAGCGTAGCCGCGACGACGACCGCCACGAGCAGCGCGGCCACGCAGACCGCGCAGAGCACGCCGCTCACCACGGCCCCGTCGACCGGCCGCCACCCGCGCCGCCGCCGCGCGCGCGGACGGAACGGCGGGACCGCGAAGGCCGGGTACAGCGGCGCCCGGTCGCGCGGTGCGGCGTACTGTCGCCGCCTGCACTCCTCGTACGGCAGGCCGCCCCTCATGCCCGGTGCTCCCACCGCCGGTGCCGCGTCTCGGACGACGGCGACGAATCCACGGTCACCGTCTCCATGACGGAGTTCATGGCAGACGCCTGCCGGCACAGGTAACGCCGCGGCGCATCGCGACGGCCGGGTCCGCGACCCCCCACCTCGCGGAGAGCGGCGGATCCCGGCCGCGTAAGCTGGGGGCGGCTCTGTGTACGCCCACCCCCGCTCAAGGAGCACCCCCGTGGAGATCTTCTACGAAATCCTGCTGGTCCTGGTCTGCGTCGGCGTGCTCGCCTTCGCCGGGCTGACCGTGAAGAAGCTGTACCAGGGCCAGCGCTGACCCATACCTAGGAACTGCCGATCATGATCGAGATCCCGTCCGACCTGCACAAGGACCTCGTACCCCTCGCCTTCCTGCTCGGCGACTGGGCGGGTGCGGGCGTGCACGACTTCCCCGGCTCGGAGAAGTGCAACTTCGGCCAGGAGGTCAGCTTCACCCACGACGGCCGGGACTTCCTGGAGTACCGCTCCCACACCTGGGTGCTGGACAACGACGGGAACAAGGTCCGCGCGCTCGAGTCGGAGTCCGGCTTCTGGCGGATCGACGCCGACCGCAAGGTCGAGGTCACGATGACCCGCGACGACGGCGTCATCGAGATCTGGTACGGCGAGCTCGCCGACAAGAAGCCGCAGATCGACCTGGTCACGGACGCCGTGGCCCGCACGGCCGCCTCCCGCCCCTACAGCGGCGGCAAGCGCCTGTACGGCTACGTCAAGAGCGACCTGATGTGGGTCGGCGAGAAGCAGACCCCCGAGGTCGAGCTGCGCCCGTACATGTCGGCTCACCTGAAGAAGGTCGTCACCCCGGAGGAGGTCGAGCGCTGGGCCAAGGCCCTCCCGGACGACCTCCCGGACGACGGCATCGCCTTCTTCAAGTAGCCGCCGCCGGCGTCGTCGGCTTCTTCACGTCCCCCGTGCCGTAGTGGGCCCGGGGGACGTTGTGCTTTGTTGACCGCTCTCAATGAGGCTGTTGATGCCGAGCAAGCATTAACAAAAAGCACTGCATGGCAATGCACTTGTCATGAGCGGCTGCGCGTGGCTTCAGTGACGATGTCTTGGGGGAGCGAGCACCGGGCTTCGGGAATGCGCGGAGCCCCGGTCGCACAGTGCCTGCGACCGGGGCTTCGGAGGCTGTGCCCTGGGTGGCTTGCGATGCAGAGGCGAGCCCAGAACGTTCAGCAACACGGTAGTACGTCGGCGCCGCGTATCCGCCCTCGACGACAAGATCCAGGCGCATACCGAGATCGCCCGCGCGACCCGCGCGTACCGTGGCGCCCTCGCCGACGCCCTGACGAACGGCGTTCTGCCGGCCGAGCCGTGACCCGGTCCGCCCCGCCCTAGACTGGGGTGTGTGGTGAGCACCGACTGGAAGAGCGACCTCAGGCAGCGCGGCTACCGGCTGACGCCGCAGCGGCAACTCGTGCTCGAAGCCGTGGACACCCTGGAGCACGCGACCCCCGACGACATCCTCGGCGAGGTGAGGAAGACGGCGTCGGGGGTCAACATTTCCACCGTCTACCGGACGCTGGAGCTCCTGGAGGAACTCGGCCTGGTCAGCCATGCCCACCTGGGACACGGTGCTCCCACCTACCACCTGGCCGACCGGCACCACCACATCCACCTGGTCTGCCGGGACTGCCAGAACGTGATCGAGGCGGACGTCGGGGTGGCGTCCGAGTTCATGGCCAAGCTGCGCGAGACGTTCGGCTTCGACACGGACATGAAGCACTTCGCGATCTTCGGCCGCTGCAAGGACTGCTCTCTCAAGAGTTCAAGTACCGAGTCGTAGGCTTGGCATATGAAGAGTCCTCTGCTGTCCCTGCCCGGCGCCGTCCCCGCCGAGGGCGTGGACGAAGGCGTCGCCGCCCACTACGGCGATCTGTTCCGCGAGCAGCGTGCCCTCGCCGACGGCACCGGATTCGTCGACCTCTCCCACCGCGGTGTCGTCACCGTGACCGGTGCGGACCGGCTGAGCTGGCTGCACCTGCTGCTCACCCAGCACGTCAGCGAGCTGCCCGCGGGCCGGGCCACCGAGGCGCTGATCCTCTCCGCGCACGGCCACATCGAGCACGCGCTGTACCTGGTGGACGACGGCGAGACGGTCTGGGCGCATGTGGAGCCCGGCACCCAGGAGGCGCTGCTGGCGTACCTGGAGTCGATGAAGTTCTTCTACCGCGTCGAGGTCGCCGACCGTACCGGCGACATCGCGGTGGTGCACCTGCCGGCCGGTTCCATCGCCGAGGTGCCCGAGGGCGTCGTCGTACGCGAGACGCCGTACGGCCGCGACCTCTTCCTCCCGCGTGCGGACCTCGAGTCGTACGCCGGGTCCGCGGGCCCGCCGGCCGGGATCCTCGCCCACGAGGCGCTGCGCGTCGAGCAGCACCGCCCCCGCCTCGGCTTCGAGACCGACCACCGCACCATCCCGCACGAGCTGGGCTGGATCGGCACGGCGGTCCATCTGCAGAAGGGCTGCTACCGCGGCCAGGAGACGGTCGCCCGCGTCCAGAACCTGGGCAAGCCCCCGCGCCGGCTGGTCTTCCTCCACCTCGACGGCAGCGAGGTCCACCTGCCGACGCACGGCACGGAGATCCGCCTCGCGGACGAGGGCCCGGACGGCCGCCGGATCGGCTTCATCACCACGTCCGCACGGCACCACGAGCTCGGCCCGGTCGCCCTGGCCCTGGTGAAGCGGAACGTGCCGCTGGACGCGCGGCTGATGGCCGGGGACACGGCGGCGGCGCAGGAGGTCGTGGTCGAGCCCTGAGCCTTGAGCCCTGTGAGTCGTGCGCCCTTCGGCCCGCTGCCTCTCACATCTCCAGCAGGACGGTGAACGGGCCGTCGTTCGTCAGCGAGACCCGCATCTGCGCGCCGAACCGGCCCGTCGCCACCGTCGCACCCTGGGCGCGCAGTTGGGCGACCACCTCGTCGACGAGCGGCTCGGCCACGTCGCCGGGCGCGGCCGCGTTCCAGGTGGGGCGGCGCCCCTTGCGGGCGTCCCCGTAGAGGGTGAACTGGCTGATCACGAGCAGCGGGGCGGCGACGTCGCTGCACGACTTCTCGTCGTGCAGCATCCGCAGGGACCACAGCTTGCGAGCGAGCTGGGCCGCCTTCTCCTTGGTGTCCTCGTGCGTGACCCCGACGAGGACGCACAGTCCCTCGCCGACGATCTCGCCCACGGTCTCCCCGTCCACGACGACGCTCGCGCCGTCAACCCTCTGCACCACTGCTCGCATGCGGACCATGATGCCGGGTGGCCGGGAACAGGTCACAGGGGGCCCATTATGGTTCCTTAGCCCCCATCTGGGGCTGTTCGCGGGCACTCGGTCACATTGCGGCCACTTGGGGTGGCACGATGCTTCCCTACGCGTTGAGGGGACGGTAGAAGCACATGAGCACACCGAGTACGGAGCGGCTGGATCTTCCGGTGGATCTTCCGGTGGACCTATCGGGGGATCTGCCGGGTGGCCTGCCGGGTGACCTGCCGGGTGGCCTGCCGGGGATCCAGCGGCCGCCCACGCAGCGCAGCGACAGCCCTGCGCTGCCCGCGGAGCCGTCCGAGCACGACCTGACCCGGCTGAGCCTGCCCGAACTGCGCACCCTGCGCCGGGACGCCCAGCGCGACGAGGCGGACCTCAGCTACGTACGGCGGCTGCTGCAGGGCCGGATCGACATCCTGCGCGCGGAACTGGCCCGCCGGGGCGACCCGAAGCCGGTCGCCGTGGACGGCCCCAGGGACGCGACGGTGGTCGCCTCCGTGGTGTCCCGCCTCCCCGAGATCCTCACCGACGCCCCGGCCCGCCACCGTTCCTCGGCCCGCCACGTCACCCTCGGCACCCCGCACAACGAGGAGTACCGGCGACTGGCCGCCCAGATGCTCGCCGAGGTCCAGCTCTCCGACCTCCAGGCCCGCACCGACCTGGAACTGGACACCGCGATGGGCCGCCTGGTCCGCTACGAACAGCAGGTCTCCGGCCGCCGCCAGCGCCTCCAGCGCACGACGGACGACTGCAGCGCGGAAATCACCCGCCGCTACCGGGAGGGCGAGGCACAGGTGGACGACCTGCTGGCCTAGAAGGCCCACGAAGATCTTGGTGAGGGGCTGTCGGGCCCCCGCATCGGCCCTGAACGGGCCTCGTCCTCCGTCCTAGGACGGGCTGAGCATGCGCCGGCCGGCCTGTGGAGGCGGAGCCCGGTGGGGCGGAGGGGGCCGAACCCGATGGGGGTGCGGGGGCGGTGCTCCGCCGGGCGGGGCGGGGAGGGTGTGGGGATGGTGCCCTCGCCGGGGTCTGGGGCGGAGTCCCGCGCGGCGTTCAGGGGCGGAGCCCCCGGCGGGGTCCGGGCGGAGCCCCGGGGTGCGGCGGCCGGGACGGGCGGTGAGTCGGCGGATTGCCTCGTGGCGCTCGGCCGGGTCCGGGAAGACCGAGCGGGCGCCGCCCGTGTGGCCGACGCCCTGCTGCGTACGTCCAGGCGGCCGTGGCGCCCGGACATCTTCTGCGCTCCCTCCCGCGGAGATCCGTGCCGACTGTTCCGTAGCGGTGTTCAGTTGTGGCTGTACGCTTCGGTGTTGAGTTGTCGCTGTTCGGTTGTGGCTGTGCTCGGGCCGGGCTCCCGGCTCCCCTCCGGGAAGGAACCCGGCGGTCCAACCAACCTGAGGACTGACCATGTTCTCCAAGTTGGCTGCCAACTGCACAGTACTTATCTCCGCTTGGACGCGTCTCATAACCACCTTTCACTGAACTGCCGCAAGATGGCGAAAAGTTGTACTGTTTGACCGTGGACCCGGAACACGCCACCGCCCATGGGCGGAAGAGGGCACCACGGCCACAGAAGTCACACACCGAGGTGGCCGACGAACTGCGCGCCCGGATCGAGTCCGGTGTGCTCACACCGGGCCAGCGCATGCCCACGCAGGCCGAACTCGCGGACGAGTTCGGCGTGGAGCGCGGGGCGGTGCGTCAGGCACTGCGCATCCTGCAGTCGGAGCGCCTGCTCACCAACGTGACCAAGGGCAGCCCCGCCACCGTGGCCCCCAGCCCGGCGCACGGCCGCGCCCCGACCGGACCGCCGGCCCCGCCCGAGCCCACCATGGTGGCCCTGGCCTCGCGGACGGCCGCCGCCTTCGCGGCCCCGCACGTCCGGATCGACGCCCTGTGCCTGACCGCGGTCTCGCTCACGCTTGCGATCGGCGAGCCGCTGCGCCAGATCCACGCGGGGCGCCTGAAACCGGCCAAGGTCGACGTCCGCGTACTGCTGCCCAGCCGGGACATCGACCTCGCCTTCCCCGCCCCGGTGGACGCGTCGGCCACGGAACTGCTGCACCGGCGCTGGCTGGCCCAGCGCAACGCCCAGGGCCAGGTGCTCCAGCACAACCTGCTGGCACTGCGCGCCACGCACGGCATCGACGTGCACGTCTCCTTCCGCGCGCTCCCCTTCACCCCGCCGGTGAAGCTCTACCTCCTCAACGAGGCCGAGGCGCTGTTCGCGTACTACACCCTCACGCGGCGCGAGCGGGAGATCGAGCACGAGCACCTGGAGCTGTACGACGCCGAGGGCACGCGGTCGATGCTGTTCGCCTTCGAGCAGGGCGCCGGACTGCGGGACGCGGCCTTCGTGGAGCAGGCGCACCTGTGGTTCGACGCGCTGTGGGAGACGATCAGTTCGGACCTCGTGCTCACGGCGTGAGCGGTTCACAGGGCGGGTCCGGCGAGCAGCACGGCGAGCAGCACGGCCCCGGCCGAGCTGACGGCCGGGCACTTGGCCTTGAGGCCGATGCTGAGCATCAGCAGACCGACGATGCCGGTGGCGCCGTACTTCCACTGCACGATCTGTTCGAAGCCGACGACGAAGACCGCGGAGATGAGGGCGAGGGCAGGCACAGTGGTTCCCCCTTCAGGTTGCCAGGAAGCAAAACTTCCGCCAACTAGACCAAGTTGGCAACCAACTTTGATTAAGTTGTCCCCACTTGGCACCCATAGATAAACAACCTACGGACAACTGCTGTTGACCAGGTGCGAGTTGTAGCGTTTGGTCGTGACCCAGGAGAACGTGGCAGTGAACGGCAGCAGAAGGCTCACGCCCCAGGAGATCGCCGACACCCTCCGGGAACGGATCCGGCTCGGGGACCTGCGGGCCGGAGACCGCCTGCCCACCCAGGCCGAGCTCGCCGAGGAGTTCGGCGTGGAGCGCGGCACCGTGCGCCAGGCCCTGCGGGCACTCCAGGAGGACGGCCTGCTCAGCAGCGTGAGCCGGGGCAGCCCCCCGCGGATCGCCGAACCGGCCCCCGCCCGCGACGAGCCCCAGCCGACCATGGTCGGACTCGCTCCCCGCCTGGCCGAGGCCTTCTCGGTGCCGCACGTCCGCATCGACGCCGTCTGCCTGACCGCCGAGACGTTCATGCTGGCCCTGAGCGAACCGCTCCGCATGGTCCACGAAGGCCGGGCACGCCCCCAGCGCATCGACGTCCGCATCCTCCTGCCGTCCCGCGACATCAACCTGGCCTTCCCGGTCCCGGTCGACGGGAGGGGCGACGACGACCCGGTCCACCAGCGCTGGCTCGCCATGCGCAACGCCCAGGGCCAGGTCGTGCGGTACAACCTGCAGGCCCTGCGCGGCACGCACGACATCGACGTCCACGTCACCTTCCGCGCGCTCCCCTTCACCCCGCCGGTGAAGCTCTACCTGCTCAACGGCACGGAAGCGCTGCTCGGCTACTACATGGTCACCCGCCGCGAGGAGTCCACGGACAGCGGGACCCTGGAGATGTACGACACCCTCGGATCGCAGTCCCTGCTGTTCTCCTTCGAGAAGCGGCGGGGGCAGCGGGACGAGGCCTTCGTACAGCAGTCGCAGAACTGGTTCGACGCCCTCTGGGAAACCATCACGACGGACCTGACACTCTCCTAGTGACTTCTGACACGGCGGGGACTGAACCGGTGGCCGGCGGGACCGACAGCGCGCAGGACGTCCGGGAACTGATCACGCGGGCGCGGGTCGTCCTGTGGGACTTCGACGGCCCGGTCTGCCGCCTGTTCGCGCGCCACAAGGCGGAACGCGTGGCCGCGGAACTGGTGGAGTGGCTCGAGGGGCGGGGCCTGCACGGCCTGCTCACCCGTTCGGAGCGCGAGTCGGTCGATCCGCACGGGGTGCTGAACGCCGTGGGGCGCCGGCATCCCGAGAGCGACCTGGTCACAGAGTTGGAGGAACGTCTCACCCATGAGGAGCTCCGGGCCGCCGACTCCGCCTGGCCCACGCCCTGGGCCGACCCGCTGATCCGCACCTGGACGGCCGTCGGCTCCCGGCTGGCCATCACCACGAACAACTCGCCCCGGGCGGTCCGTGCCTACCTGGCCGGCCGAGGCCTGCTGGGCTGCTTCGCCCCCCATGTCTACGGCCGCAGCCAGGATCTCTCCCTCCTCAAGCCCGACCCGCACTGCCTCGTCCGCGCACTGAACTCGACCGGGACCACGCCCTCCGACGCGCTGATGATCGGCGATTCCCCCTCCGACCTCGCAGCCGCGTGCCGGGCCGGCGTACCGTTCCTCGGCTATGCGCATGGCGAAGCGAAAGTGAAGCCTTTGCGCGCAGCCGGAGCGAAGGCCGTCGTCGGCTCGCTCGAGCCGTTGCTCCACGTGCTGCGGGCGTAGTCCGGGCGGCCCGGGACAGTGCCCGCTGCCGTACCCGGTCGGCGACGGTCTGCGGGACCGGCTGCACTCCATCACGACACGGCACACCGACGCCGGGCGGTACGGTGGGCGTACTCGGTTCGCTCACCGTCCGGCTCGGGCGGCGCACCGAGGCGCTGCACGGCCTGTACGAGGTGATCGAACGCCCGGTCGTGCTGGACACCGGGGACGAGACAACGGCCTTGGACGTCCTCGGCCCGGGGGCCACCCTGACCCACCATGTGAAGGACGCCGACCAGAACTCGCCGGGGTCGGTGCTCGTCGACTCGATGCAGTCGTGGTTCGACTCCGTCTGGAAACACCTTGCCGAGTGGTCCAAGGGCTGTGCTGTAGGCTGCGGCGCACCGTGTGAGCAACCGCTCGTGTTCGTGCGTATAGTCCACCACCACCCGTTGTGGCTACTCAGCCGTGACTCCGGTGCTGTGGTGTGTCATCAGACCACTGCCTCTGTCATACATTTCCACCCCTCGCACGAGTACTTTCGGAGCGGCCAGTGGGCGCAGTGTCACTTCCCCAGAGCGCGTTCGGGGAGGACGCCGCCGGCGCACTGCTGGACTTCGTCGTCGTGAACTTCGCGGAACTCGCCGCGAAGAAGGGCCACGCGATCAGCGGCCACCACCACGACAACTTCGTGTTCCAGCTGACGGACGAACTGGCGGCCGCTCTGCACCGCAGCCCGCAGACGTGCGTGACGGTGCGCCGGCCCCGCGAGGACGCGCTGCCGGTGGTGATCAGGACCTGGCACGACGAGGCGGCGATCCTGCGCGCCCTGCGCGGTGTCCTGCCGCACGTGCCGGAATGCCTGGTGAAGAACGGGAAGTACGCCGTCCACAGCTATGTGGAGGGTGTGCCGCTGTCCAGCATCTGCCCGAACGGGAAACCCGTCGAGACCCTGCTGATGAAGGCGCTCGCGGAGCTCCTCGCCCAGATGACGCAGGTCAGACGCGGGACTCTGCCCGCGCTGCCGCCCACCTGGCCCAGCAACGACACGGACAGCCAGGGCTTCCTGCGCACCCTGGTGCACCTGGCCGACCGGCAGATCCGCCAGCCCAACTGGACTGCTTTCGGTGGACTGTTCGCCGCGCTGGGCATCCCGGAGGACGCCTTGCGGGGGCTGGCCGACCGGGTTCCGGCCATGACGCGCCGACCGTACAGCCTGCTCCACGCCGACCTGCACCGGGACAACCTGATCGTGGCCTACGACGGTGATCCGCCGCTCATCTGCGTCGACTGGGAGCTGGCCACGTACGGCGACCCGTTGCACGACCTGGCGACCCACCTCGTGCGCATGCGCTACCCCTCGTACCAGTGGGACGAGGTGGTCGAGGCGTGGGCCGTGGCGATGCGGCGGGTCCGGCCCGGTGCCGTCAACGGTCTGGCCAAGGACCTGCGTCACTACCTCGACTTCGAACGAGCCCAGTCCGTCTACTCCGACGTGATGCGGGCCGCGCAGTCCCTGGAGCGCGCGCACGACCAGAAGAACGTCGACGAGGCGACCGCCTCCGTGCGGCGGGCCCTGGAAGCGGCGGCGCGGCCCCTCGGCCTGAGCGGTGTGCCCGGCGAGCGGGAGATCGAACGGCTGCTGTGCCGGTGGCTGGCGTCCCGGCCCGGGCGGCCCGGCGGCCGGGCCGCCCGCGAGATCCACTGGACGCCGGACAAGCGGCTCGCCGAGCGCCCGGACTTCCCCCGCGCCGCGGTTCTGGCGGCCCTGCGCGCCGAGGGTGCGGCACCGGCCGGCCGGGTGTTCAAGGGCACGGCGCACCTCAACTCGGTGGTCCGGTGCACCGGTGTGGACATGCCGGTCGTGGTACGCCGCAGGGTGACGAAGGTGTGCCGCCGTGAGCCCAGCTTCCTCAGCGAGCACGCCGTGCTCCAGGCCATCGAGGAGTCGGGCGCGCCGGTCGCCGCACCGCGGGTCCTGGCGCTGGGCGACGACGGGGAGATGTTCTCCGTCCACACGTACGTCGGTCCGCACGACGTCGACCGGCCGCCGAGCCACCCGGTGGACGGACTGCGGCCGGTCGAGGCGGACAGTCTGGTGGACCAGCTCTGTGCCCTGACGGACGTGGACTACCGCCCGCTCGACCCGGTCGGCGGCGGGGAGAGCTTCTACCGGTGGCTGAGCGACCAGCTGGTCCTCCTGGTGGAGGGGCTGCCGAAGGAGTCGCAGAAAGTGGCCTGGTTTCTCGGCCTGCCCGACGCCGAACAACTGCGGCAGATCCTCCAGCGGTACGACGTGAGCCCGCGGAAGCCGGCCCTGCTGCACGGCGATCTGAACCCGTGGAACCTCGTCCGCCACGACGACGGGCAGGGGCTGACCATCATCGACTGGGAGATGGCGCTGGTCGGGGACCCCCTGTACGACCTGGTCCGCCACATACACCTCACGCCGACCCGGCCGGAGATCCGGGACCGCATGTTCCGGCGCTGGGAGCGCGGCCTGCCGTCCCGGTACACCCGGAACTGGAAGAGGGACCGCGTGGTCTACCGGTGGATCGAAACGGTCCGCTCGGCCTACGTGGACCTCGACCGCCTGGTGACGGGCGCCAGCCTGGACGCCCCCAACGTGCGCCGGGCCGTCGATTCCTACGCGATGACACTGGCGGCGGCCACCGCCGTACTGGGCCGGCAGGTCCGCCCGAAGGGCAACCCGTACCTGGCCCGCGCCTTGGGATAGTCGTCCCCGTGGATGAGCGGATCGGCCCGCGTGGGCACAGGAAGCGGCGGATCCGGCCGGCCGACGACGTCCTCGCCGTGGAGCCCGCCGCCGTCGCCGAGACCGAGGAACGCGGTCTGCACCGGCTGTTCGCGGCACTCACCCGGGCGGTCGGCTGCCCGTACCCGACCGCGACACTCGCCCCTGGCGGCGGTCGGCGCCCTCGCTCGTGAGCAGGACCGGCGTGCTCGGGCGCGGGGTCTGCCGAAGGTGACACGACACACTATTGCAAGCAGATGCTTGCAATAGTTAGCGCGACTGGGGCAAGGTGGAGGCATGGCATCGCTCAACGTCGGCAATCTCGGTGAGTACCTGCGCGAGCAGCGGCGGAACGCCCAGCTCTCGCTCAGGCAGCTCGCCGATGCCGCCGGGGTGTCCAATCCGTATCTGAGCCAGATCGAGCGCGGCCTGCGCAAGCCGAGCGCGGAGGTGTTGCAGCAGGTCGCCAAGGCGCTGCGGATCTCCGCCGAGACGCTGTACGTGCGGGCCGGGATCCTCGACGCCGAGCGGGACGGGGAGGAGCGGCGACGTGAAGGTGCGACCCGTGCCGTCGTCCTCGCCGATCCGACGCTGAACGAGCGGCAGAAGCAGGTGCTCCTGCAGATCTACGAATCCTTCCGGAAGGAGAACGGATTCGGGGTCGACGCCGCGGGCGAGGAGAGCACGGACGAGGACGTCGCGGGCGGCACCGCCGCCGCGCGCGGCGCCCGCACTGCCGACGGCGACGACGCCGGCACAGATCCGCAGCAGACGGCCAGCTGAACCGGACCAGGGCGCCGGCCGCCCTGCCGCGGACCACAAAACCCTCAGCCGAACGTGAATCCGGGAGGACCATCACCATGGCCATCACCGACGACCTGCGCAAGACCCTCAGCGACCCGACCCCGCTCTACTTCGCCGCCGGCACCGCCGACCTGGCCATCCAGCAGGCCCGGAAGGTGCCCGGCCTGGTCGAGCAGCTGCGCGCCGAGGCCCCGGCCCGCATCGAGGCGGTGCGCAACACCGACCCCAAGGCCGTGCAGGAGAAGGCCGCCGCACGGGCCAAGGAGGCGCAGGAGAACCTCCAGACCAAGGTCACCGAGTTCTTCGGCAGCATCGACGGCGACCTGAAGAAGCTCGGGGAGTCGGCCCAGGACCTCGCCCTGCGCGGTGTCGGCGTCGCCGCCGAGTACGCCGTGAAGGCCCGCGAGACCTACGAGAAGGTCGCCGAGCACGGCGAGCAGGCCGTGCGCGGCTGGCGCGGCGAGGCCGCCGAGGAGATCGAGGAGCTCGCCATCGTGGTCGAGCCGAAGGGCGAGCCGACGTTCGCCAAGCCCGCCGCGGCCGAGCCCGCCGCGCCGGCCGAGGCCGAGTCGGAGTCCGCCGAGAAGAAGCCCGCGGTGAAGAAGGCGCCGGCCCGCAAGCCCGCCGCCGCCAAGAAGACCACGCCGCCCGCCAAGTGACCGACGGCGCACGTACGGGCCGGGCACCCCTGGGGTGTCCGGCCCGTTCTACGGGTACGGTGGCCGCGTAGGGATGGCAGACAACGGGCGGTGGACAGCATGCTGATGTTGGGCTTCGCGGGGTTCATGGGACTGCTGAAGATCGTCCTGATGGCCCTCGCCGCGTTCGGGCTCTTCGACGCCGCGTTCCGGCGCGAGGACGCCTTCCGCGCGGCCGACAAGCAGAACAAGGTGTTCTGGCTGATCATCCTGGGCATCGCGCTCGTGGTGAGCTACCTGTTCACGATCCTGTCCATCCTGCCGATCGCCGGCGCGGTCGCGAGCATCGTCTACATCGTCGACGTGCGTCCCGCGCTGCGTCAGGTCTCCGGCGGCAGCGGCTGGGGACGTCGCCGCGGCAGCAGCAGCGACGGCCCGTACGGCCCGTACAACGGCGGCCGCTGAACCGGTAACCCGTACGAAACGCCTCCGGCGGCGAGCGCCAGGGGGCCGTTCGTGTCGGTGGTGGCCGGTCGCCTCCGTGTCGTACGGCTACGGCGGCGGTCGCTGAGCCGGGATGTCCGGGCCTGGCCGCGAGCGTTGCGGCAGCGGGTTCGGCAGGGGCGACGCCGTGTCGGCCCGGCAGCCGTGTCTCGCCGGGCGTGGTTCGCGGGGGGTTCTGGCCGGTGGCGGGCCGTTCGTGTCGGTGGTGGCCGGTCGCCTCCGTGTCGTACGGCTACGGCGGCGGTCGCTGAGCCGGGATGCACTGAGCCCAGCGGCGAGCGTTACGGCACCCGGTCCAGCAGGACCACCGCCACGTCGTCCGTCAGTTCGCCGCCGTTGAGGTCGCGCACCTCGCTGACCGCGGTCCGCAGCAGGTCCTCGCCGCTCAGGCCCCGCTCCAGCTGGCGGCGGACCATCGCCACCATGCCGTCCTGGCCGAGGCGCTCCCCGCCCTCGCCGACCCGGCCCTCGATCAGGCCGTCGGTGTAGAGCATCAGGCTCCACTCGGGGCCCAGTTCCACCTGCATCCGCGGCCAGCGGGCGCCGGGCAGCAGGCCGAGCGCGGGGCCGTTGTTGTCGTACGGCAGGAGTTCCGCGGGCCGTCCGGGGCGGGCGATCAGCGGGGAGGGGTGGCCGGCCAGGCACAGCCCGGCGCGGCGGCCGTCCGGGGTGATGTCCACCGTGCAGAGCGTCGCGAAGATCTCGTCGTCCGCGCGCTCGTGCTCCAGCACCTGCTGCAACGTGTTCAGCAGTTCGTCCCCGCACAGCCCGGCCAGCGTCAGCGCCCGCCAGGCGATGCGCAGCTCCACGCCGAGCGCCGCCTCGTCCGGGCCGTGGCCGCAGACGTCACCGATCATGGCGTGCACGGTGCCGTCGGGCGTGCGTACGCAGTCGTAGAAGTCGCCGCCGAGCAGGGCGCGGGAGCGGCCGGGCCGGTAGCGGGCGGCGAAGCGCAGCGAGGAGCCCTCCAGCAGGGGCGTGGGCAGCAGGCCCCGCTCCAGGCGGCGGTTCTCCTGGGCCCGCACCCGGCCCTCGGCCAGGCGGCGCTCGGCGGTGTCGGAGCGCTTGCGCTCGACGGCGTACCGGATGGCGCGGCTGAGCAGCCGGTCGTCCAGTTCGTCCCGGAAGAGGTAGTCCTGCGCGCCCACCCGCACGGCCTCGGCGCCGCGCTCGGCGTCGCCGGAGGCGGTGAGCGCGAGCACGGCGTGCCGGGGCGCGAGCTCGAGGACGTGCCGGAGCACGGCGAGTTCGTCGTCGGCGCCGGTGCCGCCGGGGGCGGGCAGCGCGAGGTCCAGCAGGATGCAGTGGACGTCGTCGGTGAGCAGCCGCTCGGCCTCGGTGAGGTTGCGGGCGGTGCGCACCCGGATCGGCTTGCCGGACGGGTCCAGCAGTTCGGGCACGATCGGCGAGCCGCCGGGGTCGTCCTCGATCAGCAGCAGGGTGAGAGTGGCGCCGGCCGCGGTGGTGTGTGCGGCGGGCGTGTCGCGGTGGGCCTCTTCCTTGAGGGGGCCGCCGGCGTTGGGCGCGGCGGTCGGCGCCTGACCACTCTCCGCGGCCGGGATCGCTCTCTGCCGCGGTATGGGTGCGGGCATCGTCCTGGGTTCCTTCCCTCCCCCCGAGGGCGTGGCGGGGCGAGGGACCTCGACCCACCCGACTGGGGACCATAGCGGTACTGGCCGCCGCAGCGGAATGGTGCGAGGTGGGGCGCTTGGCAGCCCGTCGGAGTCATATGCCGCGTTCCCTACCGCAGTTGGACAGGGCAGGGGCGGGCGGGGATGACGAAGGTCACGTCCCGCCGGAGTTTGGGAGGTTGCCGGAGGTGGAGTGAGTCACATGGCGCGCATCACGCCGGGGCAGGAGGCATGGCGAACTTCCGGTCGTCCGCCTCACGCGTCCGGTCGTACCACGCCGAGAATCGGCATCGACCCCGCTCCCGCGAGCGTCACCGTCCGGCCCGGGCGCGGGGCGTGGATGATGGCGCCGTCGCCCACGTACATGCCGACGTGGCTGGCGTCGTCGAAGTAGATGATCAGGTCGCCGGGGCGCATGTCCTTCACCTCGACGTGCCCGAGCCGCTTCCACTGCTCCTGCGAGGTGCGCGGGATGGGGTGCCCGGCGTTCGCCCAGGCCTGCGAGGTCAGGCCGGAGCAGTCGTACGAGTCCGGGCCTTCCGCGCCCCACACGTACGGCTTTCCGATCTGGTGCGTCGCGAACTCGATCGCCTTCTTGCCCTGCTCGGACGACTTGCCCTTGATCTCGTCCAGGATGCCGGTGTCCAGCCAGGCGGTCTGCGCCTTGAGGGCGGCCCGCTGCTCGAGCTCGGCGAGTTTCTTCTTCTCCTGCTTCTTCAGCCGGTCCTCGAGCTGTTCGGCGGCCGCGATCTGCTTCTCGATCTTCTTCTTGGCGGCCGCCTTGGCCTTGCGGTTCGCCTCCAGCTTGTCCCACTGGGCGGAGGCGTCCTTCGCGTACTGCCTCAAGTCGGCCTGGGTGCGGGTCATTTCCGTGATCAGGTCCTTGGTGGCCCGCTGTCCCTGGAGCACCCGTCCGGCGCCGTCGAGGAACTGCCCCGGGTCGTCGCTGAGCAGCAGCTTGGCCTCGTCGGGCAGTCCTCCGGAGCGGTACTGGGCGCGGGCGGCGGCTCCCGCGCGGTCCTTCAGCCCGTCCAGCTTCTTCTGGCCCTTGACGATCTTCTTCGCCAGCTCGACGATCTCGGCGGACTGCTTGTCGGCCTTCTCCTCGGCGGCGTTGTACTCGTCGGTGGCGACGGCCGCGTCGTGGTACAGGTCGTCGAGCCTCTCGCGGACCTTCTCCAGGTCCTTGTTCGGCGGGAGCGTCGGGGTCGGGCTCGGGCTCGGGGACGCGCCGGGCGAGGCCGTCGGTGTGGGGGTGGGGCTCGCGAACGCCGTGCCCGGTGCCGCCAGCACGGTGACCGCGCAGACCACGGTCACGGCAGCCGTGAGCAGACCGCGCTTGCCCGTTCCCATCCCTGCCCCCAACTGATTTACCGTCAGTAACTTACGGACGCCTGGGATCGTGCCACGGCGCGGCGCAAAACGACAGAGGTCGTGCCCGGTCGGGTGCCTCCCCCCATGTCCTCCCCGGCATGACGCTCTCCCCGTCATTGTGACGAACGACTCACGGAGACCGTTCCGTCGGGGCTCAGCCCCGCGGCGCCAACGCCCCCCACGTCACGGTCACTTCGCCCTGCCGCCAGCGCGCCGGCGAGTCCGTCACCGGCCAGTCGGCGGCCAGGTCCCGCACCGCGCGGATCCAGCGCTGGCGGGCGCCGTACGAGGCGTAGGGCGCCGCGGCTGCCCAGGCGCGGTCGAAGTCCCGCAGGAAGGCGTGCACCGGCTCGCCCGGCACATTGCGGTGGATGAGCGCCTTCGGCAGCCGCTCGGCCAGGTCCGAGGGGCGCTCCAGGGAGCCCAGCCGGGTGGCGAAGGTGACCGTCCGGGGCCCCTCCGGGCCGAGCGCGACCCACACGTGCCGCCGCCCGATCTCGTCACAGGTGCCCTCCACCAGCAGCCCGCCCCGCCCGTGCCCGTCCGCGGGGGCGAGCCGCGCGCACAGCCGCTCCCAGACGGCGGCCACCTGGTCCTCGTCGTACTGCCTGAGGACGTTGGCGGCCCGGATCAGCTGCGGCCGTCCGGGGACGGGGACCTCGAACCCGCCGTGCCGGAAGACCAGACCGTCCCGCTCGTACGGCTGGGCCGCCGCGACCCGGGCGGGCTCGATCTCTACGCCGACGACGCGTGCGCGGGGCGCCACCGTGCGCAGACGGCCGAGGAGTTCGACCGCCGTCCAGGGTGCGGCCCCGTAGCCGAGGTCGACCGCCACCGGGTCGGCGGCCCGGCGCAGCGCGGCGCCGTGCGTGGCGGCGATCCAGCGGTCCATGCGGCGCAGCCGGTTGGGGTTGGTCGTCCCGCGCGTCACCGTTCCCACGACGGGAGTCCCCCCGCTCGAGCGATGCCGAGCGTGGGGGAGGGGCGTCGCGCGGGATGTCATGCCTACGAGGGTAGGCGGGCGCTCAGCGCGAGCGGTGTGCCGTCCTGCGGCGCAGGGCGAGGGCGATGCCGCCGCCGGCCACGACCAGCGCGGCCGCGGTGGCCGCGACCACCGGGGTGCCGTTGCCCGCGCCGGTCTCGGCGAGGTGGGTGCCGCCGCCCGCGGCCGACGGGGCGCTGCTCGCCGTCGGCGTGGGGGCGGCGCCGCTGCCGCTCTGCGAGGGGATCGTGAGCGGGGTCGGGGAGGAGCCGGACGTGGGCTCGGACGACGCCGAGGGCCAGGCGGGCGCCGAGGCGGAGGCGGACGGGGAGGCGGACGCGGAAGCGGAGGCCGAGGCGGAGGCCTCGCACGTGACGTCCGGCACGACCACCATCGGCTCGATGTCCTCGTCGACCCGGTCGCCCGCCTTGACGTGGACCCGGAACGTTTCGCCGGGGTACCAGTCCAGGGGAGTGAGGTCGACGCTCACGCCCTGTGCGGTCGGGTGGTCGATGGTCCGGGTGTCGACGTGCCGCTCCCCTCCGGGCATGCTCAGCTGCACGTAGAGGCTGATGGTGGCCGGGGTGCCGGACGGGTCCTTGTCGGTGACGCGGACGACGCCCTTGCCCTCGGCGTCACAGACGGGTTCCGCGGAGAAGTCGCCGATGGTGCAGGCGAGCGCCGTGTGGGCGGCGGCGACGGAGAGCACGGCCGCGGCGGCCGAGGTGCCCAGGACGCGGACCGCCCTGGTGGTGCGGCGGGAGTGGCGGGACGGGGACACGCTTGTCCTTACGGTTGACGAGCCGGAGCCCGCCACGTGTACAAGCCCCGTGACTGCGCTGTCAAAGGTTGTATCACCGCAGGTCAAAAGCCGATGAAGGGGTGGTCGGCGGCTGGTCAAGGGGTGGTCATGGACACGCCGTCAGGATGTCTCGCGCCCGGTGCCCGGTGCTCGGCGCGTGCCGCTCACGTACCACGTGTCGTCCCGTCACCCACGCACCACGCGCTCGAACGGTTGAGCGATCAATGGTCATGATTGAGTAAAGACGGTTGATCGGGAAATGGCGGGGCACTCCTTCGCTGTTGCACCCCTTCGGAGGGCGCGCGCGGTCCTCCGGCAGGCATGACCGCAGCAAGGAGGAACGCCACGTGAGCCACTACGGCAGCAGGCTCGGGCGTCGCTCTCCGGCGGCCCCCTCGCGGCTCAGGCTGCACCGCAGGCCCCGCCGCGTCGCCATGCTCTCCGTGCACACCTCACCGCTCCACCAGCCCGGCACCGGCGACGCCGGCGGCATGAACGTCTACATCGTGGAGCTGGCCCAGCGCCTCGCCGCGATCAACATCGAGGTGGAGATCTTCACCCGGGCCACCTCCGGAGGCCTCCCGCCCAGCGTCGAGCTGGCCCCGGGCGTCCTCGTCCGGCACGTCGACGCCGGCCCCTACGAGGGTCTCGCCAAGGAGGACCTCCCGGCCCAGCTGTGCGCCTTCACCCACGGGGTGATGCAGGCCTGGGCCGGCCACCGCCCCGGCCACTACGACCTCGTGCACTCCCACTACTGGCTCTCCGGTCACGTCGGCTGGCTCGCCGCCCAGCGCTGGGGCGTGCCCCTGGTGCACGCGATGCACACCATGGCCAAGGTCAAGAACGCCAACCTGGCCGACGGCGACACCCCCGAGCCGGCCGCCCGGGTCATCGGCGAGACCCAGATAGTGGCCGCCGCCGACCGGCTGATCGCCAACACGGCCGAGGAGGCCGACGAACTCGTCCGGCACTACGCGGCCGACCCCGCCAAGGTCGCCGTCGTCCACCCCGGCGTGAACCTCGACCGCTTCCGCCCCGCCGACGGCCGGGCCGCCGCCCGCGCCCGCCTGGGCCTGCCGCAGGACGCCCTGATCCCCGTCTTCGCGGGCCGCATCCAGCCCCTCAAGGCCCCCGACGTCCTCCTGCGGGCCGTCGCCGTCCTCCTCGACGAGCGCCCCGAGCTGCGCTCCCGCATCGTCGTGCCCGTCGTCGGCGGCCCCAGCGGCAGCGGCCTCGCCAAGCCCGAGGGCCTGCAGAAGCTCGCCGCGCGGCTCGGCATCGCCGACGTCGTACGGTTCCGTCCGCCCGTCGGGCAGGAGCAGCTCGCCGACTGGTTCCGGGCCGCCTCCGTGCTGGTCATGCCGTCCTACAGCGAGTCCTTCGGGCTGGTCGCCATAGAGGCGCAGGCAACGGGCACGCCGGTGCTGGCCGCGGCGGTCGGCGGTCTCCCGGTGGCCGTGCGGGACGGGGAGACCGGATTCCTCGTCCAGGGCCACGAACCGGCCGCCTACGCGCGCGTCCTCGGCCGTCTCGCCGACGACCCGGCACTCGCGGCCCGCATGGGCTCGGCCGCCGCCCGGCACGCCCGGTCCTTCGGCTGGGACGCCTCGGCCGCCGCCACCGCCGACGTGTACACGGCCGCGGCCCAGTCGTACCGCCGTCGCGTACGCTCCCACCATGGGTGAGGTCGCGGAACAGCAGCGGGCGGCGCGGGTCATCGAGGAATTCCTCAAGGACGCCGAGCTGGAATGGGAGAGTCCGGAGCCCGGCAACTACGTCGTGCGGCTCCCCGGCACCCGCAAGCTGTCGACCACCGTCTCCCTCCTCGTCGGCCGGCACTCCCTGTCCCTGAACGCCTTCGTCATCCGTCACCCCGACGAGAACGAGGCCGCCGTCCACCGCTGGCTCCTGGAGCGCAACCTCAAGCTGTACGGCATCGGTTACGCCGTCGACCGGCTCGGCGACATCTACGTCACCACCCGCCTGCCCCTCGCCGCCGTCACCGCCGACGAGACCGACCGCCTGCTCGGCCAGGTCCTCGAGGCCGCCGACGGCAGCTTCGACACGCTCCTCGAGCTCGGCTTCGCCTCCGCGATCCGCAGGGAGTACGCGTGGCGGGTGTCCCGCGGCGAGTCGACGCGCAACCTCGACGCGTTCAGCCATCTCACCCAGCGCCCGGCCGACTGACCCGGCCTCATCCTGTACGAGGCTCAGCGCCCGGCGCCCAGTTCCCAGTCCCCGGCGCCCGGCGCCCGGAGCCCAGTGCCCGGCGCCCAGTGCCCGGGGCTCAGCGGGACCTGCGCCGGTAGCGCCCCGGCGTCACGCCCACCAGTTTCCTGAAGTGCCGGGTGAGATGCGCCTGGTCGTAGAACCCGGCCGCCGCCGCCACCGCGCCCGGCGGCAGCCCGTCCAGCAGCAGCCGGCGGGCCCGCTCCACCCGGCGTGACATCAGGTACTGGTGCGGCGCGATGCCGTACGCCCCGCTGAACGCCCGGACCAGATGAGCGGGATGGGCGTGCAGCAGCCGCGCGGCCTCCTCCAGCGAGACGCCCTCGACGACCCGGGCGTCGACCAACTCCCGCAGCTCCCGGGCGAGTCCCGGATCGCGCAGGGCCCGCGGCGCCTCGCCCCCGCCCCGCAGATGGTCGTGCAGCCGCTCCCCGACGAGGGTCAGTCTGCTCTCCGCCTCCAGCTCGTCACCGGGCCGGGCGAGGGCGGAGTGCAACTGCCCGACCCGCAGCCGCAGTACCGGATCCCTGAGGTCGGGCCCGTCCACGGCGGCCCCGATCAGCTCCTCGCCCAGCCGGCTGCTGTCCAGGTACACCACCCGCTTGCGGAAGCCGTCCGGCGTGGCCGGGGAGCCGTTGTGCGGCACGTGCGGCGGGAGCAGGGTGACCGTGTCGTGCGGGGTGCCGTGCTCGTGCCGCTCCAGGTCGTACCGCACGGCCCCGTCGTCCACGATGAGCAGCGTCCAGGCGTCGTGGACGTGCATCGGGTAGGCGTACTCGGTGAAGTGGGCGTGGAAGACCTCGGTGACGCCCGGGACACGGGGGCGCCACGCGCTGACTTCCTGCCGGGCGGTCATGCAAAGAACGTACAAGACCACCTCGCACGGCGGTCGGCAGTCTCGTCCCATGAGCACTGAACCCATCCGCTTCGACACGAAGATCGCCGTACTGCTGCGCGAGGACCTCGAGACCTGGCAGCGCCTCAATGTCACCTCCTTCCTGGTCAGCGGCCTCGGTACGACGGTCCCCGAGGTGATCGGGGAGCCGTACGAGGACGCCGACGGGGTGCCGTACCTGCCGATGTTCCGCCAGCCGGTGCTGGTCTTCGAGGCCGCCAAGGAGACGCTGACGGCGGCACACGGCCGGGCGCTGTCCCGCGCCCTGCCGCGAGCCCTGTTCACCTCGGACCTCTTCGCCACGGGCAACGACCGTGACAACCGCGCGGCCGTCCGGGCGGTGGGCACGGCGGGCCTGGACCTGGTGGGGCTGGCGGTGTACGGGCCGAGGAACGCGGTGGACAAGGTGGTGAAGGGCGCGCGGCTGCACCCGTGAGGACCGGTGGGACCCGTGAGGACCGGTGCGCACCGGTCCTCACCGGTGCGCACCGTAAGGGCCGGTCCCGTCAGGTGGCCGTCACCTCTGCCGTCAGGTGGCCGTGACCTCGCGCCCGGCGTCCACCGTGGCCGGCCCGGTGGCCCGCCGTTCCCGCGGAAGCCGCCGCATGAGCAGCCCGTACCCCAGTGCCGCGACCGTCCCGACGACCGCGCACATCCCCCACAGCCACTTGGCGCCGAGCCGGTCGATCACCGCGCCGGACATCAGCGGGGCGACCAGCGCGGCGACCGACCAGGACAGGGTGTACACGCCCTGGTAGCGGCCACGCCCGTGCACCGGCGAGAGCCGCACGACGAGCCCCGTCTGCACGGGGGCGTTGACGATCTCGGCCAGCGTCCAGACGCAGACCGTGAGCGCGAAGACGCCGACCGACCCGGCGAAGACGGTGAGCCCGAAGCCGTACCCGGCGAGGAGGGAGGAGACGACGAGGAGCGTGCGCGGGTCCCGGTGCTCGATGAACCGCGTGACGGGGATCTGCAGCGCGACGATCAGCACGCCGTTGACGGCGATCGCCATGCCGTAGTCCGCGGGCGAGAACCCGGCCGACCCCATCGCCACCGGCAGGCCGACCGAGCCCTGCTGGAAGACCAGCGCGACGAGGAAGGACAGGCCCACGACGGCCATGTACCGCCGGTCGCGCAGCACGGTCCCGAGACCGACGTCGGCCCCGCTCTCCTTGGCGGTGGGCGCCGGCCGCGACTCGGGCAGCCGGGCGAAGACGACGATCGCGCACGCCAGCGTCATCCCCGCCTCGATGAGGAAGCCCGCCCGGTAGCTGACCTCGGCGACGAAGCCGGCGGCCATGGAGGAGACGGCGAAGCCGAGGTTGATCGCCCAGTAGTTGAGCGAGAAGGCCCGGACGCGGTCCTCCGGCCGGACGATGTCGGCCATCATGGCCTGCACGGCGGGCCGCGACGCGTTCGACGCCATGCCGACCAGGAAGGCGACGGCGGCGATGGAGACGGGACCACTCACGAACCCCAGCAGCGCCACGGCCCCGGCCGTGGACACCTGGGCGAGGAGCATCGTCGGCCGCCGCCCGAGCCGGTCGGCCATCACACCCGCGCCGATCGAGGAGGCGACCCCGCCGAGCCCGTGCAGGGAGGCGACCAGACCGGCGTACGACGCCGAGTACCCCCGGTCGATGGTCAGGTAGAGCGCCATGAAGGTGGCCACGAACGCCCCGAGCCGGTTGACCAGGGTGCTGGTCCACAGCCACCAGAACTCGCGGGGGAGACCGGAGACGGTATCGCGGGCGGCGCGTCCGATACGGGCGGCGGTCATGGGCTCGGCTCCCCGGGTGTAAGTGGCTCATGCGGCGAGCACAAATTACGTGAACGACGGGGGCGCGAGCCACCGTATTAACGGACCCGATGACGGCCACCGGCTCCGACCCCTGCCGTGGATCCCGGGACCGTCCACCTTCCGGGCGGCCCGGGCCATGGTCCGAATGCGTGGATTACGCTCTGGGGCATGGCCGACGCACCGTACAAGCTGATCCTCCTCCGCCACGGCGAGAGCGAGTGGAACGCGAAGAACCTGTTCACCGGCTGGGTGGACGTCAACCTCAACGAGAAGGGCGAGAAGGAGGCGGTCCGCGGCGGTGAGCTGCTCAAGGACGCCGGCCTGCTCCCCGACGTGGTCCACACGTCCCTCCAGAAGCGCGCGATCCGCACCGCGCAGCTGGCCCTCGAGGCCGCCGACCGCCACTGGATCCCCGTCCACCGCTCCTGGCGCCTGAACGAGCGCCACTACGGCGCCCTCCAGGGCAAGGACAAGGCCCAGACCCTGGCCGAGTTCGGCGAGGAGCAGTTCATGCTCTGGCGCCGCTCCTACGACACCCCGCCGCCCCCGCTCGAGGACGGCGCCGAGTGGTCCCAGTCGGACGACGCGCGCTACGCCTCGATCCCCCCGGAGCTGCGCCCGAGGACGGAGTGCCTGAAGGACGTCGTCGTCCGCATGCTCCCCTACTGGTACGACGGCATCGTCCCCGACCTCCTGGCCGGCCGCACGGTCCTGATCGCCGCCCACGGCAACAGCCTCCGCGCCCTGGTCAAGCACCTCGACGGCATCTCCGACGCCGAGATCGCGGGCCTGAACATCCCCACGGGCATCCCCCTCTCCTACGAGCTGGACGCCGACTTCAAGCCGGTCACCCCCGGCGGCAAGTACCTCGACCCGGACGCCGCCGCGGCGGCCATCGAAGCGGTCAAGAACCAGGGCAAGAAGAAGTAACGCGGCACCGGTATCGACAGGCCCCCGACCCGCCGGAGAGCGGCGGGTCGGGGGCCTGTCGGTCCTGGTGCCGGCGCGGGTGGCGATCCGCGGCGTCCACGGGGCCTGCTCAGGAGCGTCCGCCGCCGCCACCGGAGGCGCGGTGGCCGCGTCCGACCCCGCCGACGGATTCCTGGGTGTCGCTGTGATGGGAGGCGGCGTGGTGGTTCAGCACCTTCATGATCTCCGAAGCCAGCACATCTGCCAGGGCGGGTGCGAGGGAGTTCGCCAGGGCGGTCGCCAGAGTCTGCGCGAACAGCATCCTTTCCAATTCCGAGGAACGGGAGGGAGGCCGGGACAGCGCTGCCACGGCCGCTTCCATCAGGGCACCCGCCAATGGGTCCTTTCCATGCCTGACACCAGTGCTGGTGTGCGGAATTCCGGTCTCGCGCACCATTTCCTCGAAGACCTCGTCGATGAAGGCCTCCAAGGGGTCCCGATCCGATTCTCCGCCGGGCTCAGCTGCCATTGTGGTTCCTCAAGTCTTCGATTGCCGTACGGGGCCTGCCCTCCGATGCTGACGATCGCAACGAATCGCAACAATCGGAGGGCAGGCGTGGACCGATTCCTTTAGCGGCGCATCAGAGCGGCGAGAAGGAGGGGGTGCTGGATCAGCGGTTCGTTGCGCTCCTCGCGGCCACGCATGAGCGCGGCGAGGAGGAGGGGGTGCTGGATGATGGGCTCTTCACCGCGCTCCTCGCGGCGGCCACGCATGAGCGCGGCCAGCAGGAGGGGGTGCTGGATGATGGGCTCTTCACCGCGCTCCTCGCGGCGGCGGCGCATGAGCGCCGCCAGCAGGAGGGGGTGCTCGATGATCGACTCCTCGCCGCGCTCCTCGCGGCGGCCACGCATGAGCGCGGCCAGCAGGAGGGGGTGCTGGATGATGGGCTCCTCGCCGCGCTCCTCGCGGCGGCCACGCATGAGCGCGGCCAGCAGGAGGGGGTGCTCGATGATCGACTCCTCGCCACGCTCCTCACGACGGGCCAGCATCGTTGCCAGCAGGAGCGGGCCGATAGCGGATTCCTCGCCGAACTCCTCCTGGCCCGCTCCAGCCTTTTCCCGAGTGGGAGTCTCCGTCGTTGTCGTCATGGTTCCCTCTTTCTTTGGCGCATGACTCGGCGGAGTGCTCGGCCGTTTCAAGCTTCGCGCTCCGCCCTTCATGGCCATCGTCGAGTCACGCGACGCGGACCGCATTTCGATCATGGTCCTTTCGGGTGTCACCGCCTTACCGGCCGCCTCGCCTGCCGCGGCGGCGACCATTCGGCAGCGGCCGACAAGGGCCGGCAGGGGAACCACCTCTCGCGCCCCGAGCGTCGACCGACCGTGACGACTTCTCGCCCCCTCCTGCGGACCGCGCACCCCGACGACGTCGACCAGATCACCGACCTGCACACACTCGCCCGCACGGCGTACTACCGGGCAGGCGGGCTGTCGGAGGCGGACCTCGTCTCTCCCGGCACGCGCACCGGCCGACGGGAAGCCTGGCTGCGCGCCGTCCAGGCCGACGACAGGACTGTGCTGTGCGCGGAACGAGAGGGCGAGGTGGTGGGCGTACTCGCGATGGGCCCTCCCTACGAAGCCGATGTCGATGCCACGGCCGTGGGGCAGCTCTACCAGATCCACGTGCGCCCCGGCCTCTGGGGGCAGGGCATCGGCGGCTGTCTGCACGCGGCGTTCGTGCGGTTTCTTCGCGACCGAGCCCTGGACACAGGGGTGTTGGAGGCCTGGGAACGCAACAGCCGAGGCCAGGCCTTCTATGCCCGGCATGGGTGGAAGCCGGACGGACACCACCGGCCCGGCCCCGGCGGCGCCCGCTACGTCCGCCTGCGCCTCAGCCTCGTCCCCGAGGTCTGACGCCGCGTCCTGCGGCCTCCGCCTCGGCTCCCGCCGCCCGTAGAGCCACGACCGCTGCCCCGCGTCCCTGTGACCCGCCCTCAACCATCACTGCCGATCACGAAGTCAGGGTGGCCGACCTCGACTCGCGCGCTCACGGCGGGCGTTGACCGTCGCGCCATGACGCCGGTGTCGGGCCTGAAGTCCTGCCGAGGGCGGTCACGCGGTTGCCGGTGAGATCGCCGCCGGCGAGTTCGCGGGACGAGGTCCACGGTACGGCCGCGACGGCGCCGGCCCGGTCGTCGTACGCCTGCGCCTCGGCGCGGCCGGTGACGACCACCGGCGTGGCCCGGACGATGACCGCCGAGTCGACGACATGGCGCGGGTCGCCGGTGCCGGTGGCTGCCGCTGGGGCGGTGGCGTGCCCGGCCCAGGACGTAGAGGCCGAGGACGACGCTCTCACCCCCAGAGGGTGAAGTGGGGATGCCGTGCCGGGTCCTACCGTGCGAAGCGTCAGCTCTCACCAAGGAAGAGCGTCAGCTCTCAACCCAGGAAGGCGGTCCGTAGATGGCCACCGCTTCAGACGCTCCCGTCCTCGACACGCTCACCGCCATGACGGTCGACTCGATCGAACGGTGTGGGCTGGACGTGAGCACGCTCATCCTGACCCGTGTCGCCGCGCTCGTCGCCATGGACGCGCCGGCGGTCTCCTACCTCGCCCATGCCGGTGCCGCGGCCGACGCGAACCTGACGACCGAGCAGTTGCAGGACGTCCTCGTCGCCATCGCCCCCGTGGTGGGCACGGCCCGCGTCATGTCCGCCGCGAGCCACATGGCCAAGGCCTTCGGTCTCGCCCTCGCGCTCGCCGAGCCCGAGGCCGAGACGATCGCGGAGGCGGAGGCCCAGAGCAGGGGCAAAGCCTGAGAAGGGGAACCCGGGCCGCCGACCGCGCTCAGCAGTGGCCGGGGGCCCGTTCGATCTCCCACGGTGTACGTCGAGGGCCCCGGCGATCAGTGATCGCCGGGGCCCTCGACGTATCTGGCGGCAACTGCCCTCAGCCGCACTGGCACGTGCCGCCCGACTGGCACCCGCAGCCGCATCCCGAGCCGCAGCCGCAGGAGGCGATGAGCGGGAGGCTCCTGAGGTCGGCGGGCTGGTCGGTCTCGTGCTGCTGCGTGGGGTCGGGCGTGGTGCTGGGGGATTCGGCCATGGTTCCTCCCAGTGGATAGGGCCTGGTGCCTTTGCCCATTTCATGCCCGGCCCGGCGGGCGCATCAACGGCGCACGGTGGCGCCCGCCCGCCCCGCCCGGCAGCCTCCGAGCCCCCCGGGCGACGACCCGCTCGACGCGCCGGGCCGCCGGCCCTCGGGCCGTGGGGCGCAAACCCTGACCAGGCGGCCCGCGTTCCCGGACCCCGCCCTCGGCTCCTGCCTCCGCCCCGGACCCGGACCCGGACCGGCCCCGCCCCTGGATCGGCCCCGGACCCGGACCGGCCCCCGGAGGGCTACGCTCCCTCCACCCCCGTCACCGGCTGGATGTCCGTCTGGATCTCGTCCGCGTGCTCGCCCGTCACCAGGTAGACGACGCGCTTGGCCACCGCGACGGCGTGGTCGGCGTAGCGCTCGTAGTAGCGGCCGAGGAGGGTGACGTCCACGGCCGTCTCGATGCCGTGCTTCCAGCGCTCGTCGATCAGGTGCTGGAAGAGGGTGCGGTGCAGCAGGTCCATCTCGTCGTCGTCCTGCTCCAGCTGGAGCGCGAGGTCGACGTCCTTCGTGATGATGACCTCGGCGGCCTTCGCCATCAGGCGCTGGGCGAGCTGGCCCATCTCCAGGATGGTGGCGTGCAGGTCCTGGGGAACCGCACGCTCGGGGAAGCGCAGGCGCGCGAGCTTCGCCACGTGCTGGGCGAGGTCGCCGGAACGCTCCAGGTCCGCCGACATGCGCAGGGACGTGACGACGATCCGCAGGTCCGTCGCCACCGGCTGCTGGCGGGCCAGCAGGGCTATGGCCCGCGCCTCCAGGTCGTGCTGCAGTTCGTCGACCCTCTTGTCGGCCTCGATGACGCTTTCGGCCAGCTTGAGATCGGCGTCGAGGATGGCCGTCGTGGCGCGTCCGATCGCCGACCCGACCAGCCGGGCCATCTCCACCAGACCGTCGCCGATCGAGTCCAGTTCCTCGTGGTACGCGTCCCGCATCAGGGTTCCCTCTCGTACGTGTGCTTCGGGGCGGTGCGACCCCCACGCTCCCACGTTCCGGGCCGTACGCGTCCGTTTCTGCCACCCCAAATGAACCAATACTGGCTCCAAGGTGAACTCTGGGCGACGAGTGTTCGAGCTCGCACGTCGACGGCTGTGGCCAGGAGGTATCCCATGCCTAACCTTGCAGCATGGACGTGAACGCGGCGGTCGCCGCAGCGGCAGCGATCGCCGGGGTGCTCACCGGCGTCATCGCCATGCTGGCGTTCCGCTGGAGCGAACGCGACCAGAAGCGACCCACCAGGACTTCCTTGCACACCGATCCCGTACTCCCGCCCGGAGTGGACACGGTCCTCTCCGTTCTCCGCTCGTCGGCCGTCGTGCTCGACGAGGCCGACGCCGTCGTCAAGGCCAGCTCCGCCGCATACGCCCTCGGGCTGGTGCGGGGCGGCAAGCTCGCCGTCGAACCCATGCTCCAGATGACCCGGGACACCAGACGCGACGGGGAGATACGGCAGGTCGAGCTGGACCTCCCGCGGCGCGGGACGGGGCGGGGGGAGGCGCTCGCCGTCTCCGCACGGGTCGCTCCGCTGGGCTCCCGGCTCGTGCTGCTGCTCGTCGAGGACCTCACCGAGGCCCGCAGGATCGAGGCCGTACGACGCGACTTCGTCGCCAACGTCAGCCACGAGCTCAAGACCCCGGTGGGCGCGCTCTCCCTCCTGTCCGAGGCCGTCATGGACGCCTCCGACGACCCGGAGGCGGTACAGCGCTTCGCCGGCCGCATGCAGATCGAGGCCACCCGCCTGACCAACCTGGTCCAGGAGCTCATCGATCTCTCGCGGGTGCAGAACGACGACCCCCTCGAGGACGCCGAACCCGTCCGCGTCGACGAACTCGTCGCCGAGGCCGTCGACCGCTGCCGGCACCAGGCCGGCACCAAACAGATCACGATGGCCTCGAACGTATGGACGCCCGAAGGGGCCGACCAGGGTGGTGGCGGACGACGGACGGGCGGCACGGCCGACCTGTACGTCTGGGGGAACCGGGGGCAGCTCGCCGCCGCCCTGGGCAACCTCGTCGAGAACGCCGTCAACTACTCCCCGGCCCGTACTCGCGTGGGCATAGCCGCCCGCCGGATCAGCGCGCCCGGCGGCGACATGATCGAGCTCGCCGTCACCGACCAGGGCATCGGCATCTCGGACAAGGACAAGGAGCGCATCTTCGAGCGGTTCTACCGGGTCGACCCGGCCCGTTCCCGGGCCACCGGCGGCACCGGCCTGGGCCTGGCCATCGTCAAGCACGTGGTCGCCTCGCACGGCGGGGAGGTCACGGTGTGGAGCGCCGAAGGCCAGGGCTCCACCTTCACCCTGCGGCTGCCGGAGGCCGGTGCGGCCCGTGACCGCGCCCAGCAGCACCCCGACCTCGACGAAGAGGCCGGGCCGTCCTCCACATCCCCCGACTCAACCGCGTACGAAACGCTTCCCGCCCCGGAGGTCCTTCCGTGACCCGAGTGCTCGTCGTCGAGGACGAGGAGTCCTTCTCCGACGCCCTGTCGTACATGCTCCGCAAGGAGGGCTTCGAGGTGGCCGTCGCCGCCACCGGCCCCGACGGACTCGACGAGTTCGAGCGCAACGGCGCCGACCTCGTCCTCCTCGACCTGATGCTGCCGGGGCTGCCCGGTACGGAGGTGTGCCGCCAGCTGCGCGGCCGCTCCAACGTCCCGGTCATCATGGTGACCGCCAAGGACAGCGAGATCGACAAGGTGGTCGGCCTGGAAATAGGAGCCGACGACTACGTCACCAAGCCCTTCTCCTCGCGCGAGCTGGTCGCCCGCATCCGCGCGGTGCTGCGCCGGCGCGGCGAGCCGGAGGAGGTCACCCCGGCCGCGCTGGAGGCCGGTCCGGTCCGGATGGACGTCGACCGCCACGTGGTGACGGTGTCCGGCTCCAAGGTCGACCTTCCGCTGAAGGAGTTCGACCTGCTCGAGATGCTCCTGCGCAACGCGGGCCGCGTCCTCACCCGCATGCAGCTGATCGACCGCGTCTGGGGCGCCGACTACGTCGGCGACACCAAGACCCTCGACGTCCACGTCAAGCGCCTGCGCGCCAAGATCGAGCCGGACCCGGGGGCGCCGCGGTATCTGGTGACGGTGCGCGGGCTGGGGTACAAGTTCGAGCCCTGATCGGCCCTGGTGTCCGTTCGGTCGGGTGGGCCGTGGCTCTGCCTGCCGGACGGAGTCAGGCGCAGTGGCGAGCCGTAGGCCGCAGAGCGCAGAGCGCAGAGCGCAGAGCGCGGGGCGTGAGCCGTACGCGGACGTCGTGCGTGATGTCCGAAGGGCGGCACCCCTCCCGGGGTGCCGCCCTTCGGGCGTTGCTCAGTGGCCCGCGGCCGAAGCGGACGCGGAGTCGCTCGGGGTGGCGTCGGCGGTGGCGGAGTCGGTCGGGGAGGGGGACTCGCCCTTCGACGGCTTGGAGTTGCCGCCCGCCGTCGCGCCGGCCGCGGGCGAGCCGGCGGCCGACGCCGTCGGGATCTCGCTCGGGCCCCACGAGCTGAAGTAGCTCTTGGCCGGGAAGACGAAGGCGCGCAGGCTCACGTCACCGGTCTTGCTGAAGGTGAAGGTGACCTTCTGGGCGTTGCCGTCCTGGAGCGCCTCGCTGGTGTTGTCCAGCACGGCGGAGGCGTTGTCCTTGCCGCCGAGGATCAGCGAGCCGCCGGCCGGAATGCTGAGGCTCTGGCCCTTGGCGGGGCTGAGCTTGGCGGTCTTGCCGGTGCCGGGGACGGTGACCGAGTCGAGGGTCTGGGGCGTGGTGCCGCCGTTGAAGATGGTGGCGGAGACCACGGCCGGGCCCGTCGACTGCATGTCGGGCTGGGTGATGACGGTGGCGTTCTGGATCTTGATGGTGCCCACCGACGTGGCCGCGTTGTCCGGCTTGATCTGCAGGGTCTGTGAGTCGTTGCCGGCGCCGCAGGCGGCGAGCGAGGCGATCGAGAACGCGATGGCGGAGGCGGCGAGGGCGCCGCGTCGAAGGCTGCTGCTCACGGCGGCGGCAACTCCTTGAACGCAGGGGCGGCCTCCTTATAAAGCCGCCCTAAGTTTCTGTCAGCGACCTCAGGTTACCGAGCCGTTCCCGACCGTCCGCACCCGACCCTCCCCAACGCCCCCGCTTCCCTCCGGCAGGCGGTACGCCGGGCCCCTCCGGTGACTCCCGAACCGCATTGACCGGCTCCTCGTCCGGCATTCACATAACGCGGCTCGCAAATCTTCGGTGAAGGAATCCGCGGCCACCCGGATATCGATCACGCATTGATCACCTACTGATGAGTACGCCGATCAGCCGGCCGCTCGCGACGGCGTCGTGATCAATTCCGGATTCGCCGCGTATCCGGCTCCGGGCACCGAACGGAGTAGCGCAAGTCGCACACTTGGAACCGGACAAATCTGGACGTTCAGCCCATCGGGGGGGTCTCCGGATGTGTGTAACGTACGCGTTTCACCTCGCCCGGAGAGCCGCTCCCACCTGCGAATACCTGCCTCCGCGCACCGTCCGAAGCACGTTCCTGTCGTTGTTGTCAAGCCCTGAGATATGCCCTGACCTGCGAAAACGCCATTCAGAAGACGCCGTATCCGTGTTACCCTGGATAGCCACGGAAGGGGTACCTGTCACATGACGTTCAAGGTTGGCGACACCGTGGTCTATCCCCATCACGGGGCCGCGCTGATCGAGGCCATCGAAACTCGCCAGATCAAAGGCGTGGACAAGACCTACTTGGTGCTGAAGGTCGCCCAGGGTGACCTGACAGTGCGTGTGCCAGCGGACAATGCGGAGTTCGTCGGCGTGCGTGATGTGGTCGGTCAGGACGGGCTGGACCGGGTCTTCGAGGTGCTGCGCGCGCCGTACGCCGAGGAGCCCACGAACTGGTCCCGTCGCTACAAGGCAAATCTGGAGAAGCTCGCCTCCGGCGATGTCATCAAGGTCGCGGAAGTCGTGCGTGACCTGTGGCGTCGCGAGCGCGAGCGCGGACTCTCCGCCGGTGAGAAGCGCATGCTCGCCAAGGCGCGCCAGATCCTGGTGAGCGAGCTCGCCCTCGCGGAGAACACCAACGAGGACAAGGCCGAGGCCCTGCTCGACGAGGTCCTCGCGTCCTGACGGACCGGCCTCCGACAGGCTCTGACTTTCGACAGGCTCTGCCTTTCGAAAGTCTCTGCCCGTTCGGCACGCTCGTCACAGCGAAATGCCGCGGTGCCCGATGACACACCACCTGTCGCCGGGCGCTGCGGCATGTGCATACGCGTGCTCGCGCAGTCGCCGCCGTCGCCGACGTGACTGGTGATGACTGCCGCCGTACATGACGTGCGACCCGTACAACCCGGTACGACTCGCCTGCGCGACTGCCGCAACCACCCGCAGTCACCGATGCTTCGTCGCCACCGGGGAAAGCCCCCGATACTGCTCGTGCCGGGCCCGGGCAGCCGACTCGACCGGTGTCACGGAAGGGTCCGGTCAAGACGCGCGCCCAGTGGCACGCTGAGGCCATACCCACGCAGGCCGCGCACACAAACCTGACAGGAACCGATGTCTGACGATTCGCGCCCTTCGCCCGCGCCGGCGCCCGTCGCCGCCGTCATTCCGGCCGCCGGCCGGGGCGTACGCCTTGGTCCGGGCGCCCCCAAGGCACTCCGCGCGCTGGGCGGCACACCCATGCTCATCCACGCGGTCCGCGCGATGGCCGCCTCCCGCGCCGTCGCCCTGGTGATCGTCGTGGCACCCCCCGACGGCACCGCCGAGGTCAAATCCCTCCTCGACGCGCACGCGCTGCCCGAGCGGACCGACTTCCTGGTCGTCCCCGGCGGCGAGACCCGCCAGGAGTCGGTCAGGCTCGGCCTCGAGGCCCTCCCGCCCGACCACCGCGTCGTACTGGTGCACGACGCCGCCCGCCCGCTCGTCCCGGTGGACACCGTCGACGCCGTCATCGAGGCGGTACGCGACGGCGCACCGGCCGTGGTCCCCGCGCTGCCCCTCGCCGACACCGTCAAGGAGGTCGAGCCGGCCACCACCCCCGGCGAGCCGGAGCCGGTCGTCGCCACGCCCGAGCGGGCGCGGCTGCGCGCCGTGCAGACCCCCCAGGGATTCGACCGCGACACCCTCGTACGCGCCCACGAGAGCGTCACCGGCGACGTCACCGACGACGCGAGCATGGTGGAACGGCTCGGCCTGCGCGTCGTGACCGTCCCCGGCCACGAGGAGGCCTTCAAGGTCACCCGCCCGCTCGACCTCGTCCTCGCCGAGGCGGTCCTCGCCCGCAGGAGGCTCAACGATGGGTTCTGAGACGGCGAAGACGTCCGGGACGGCGGGGACGTCCGGGACGGCGGGGACGTCCGGGACGGCGGGGACGTCCGGGACGGCGGGGACGTCCGGGACGGCGGGGACGTCCGGGACGGCGGGGACTTCCGAGACCGCGCGGGCTCCCGAGGCGCCGCCGGTGCTGCCGCAGGTCGGCATCGGCACCGACATCCACGCCTTCGAGGACGGACGCGAGCTGTGGTGCGCCGGCCTGAGGTGGGAGGGCGAGGGACCCGGCCTCGCCGGCCACTCCGACGCCGACGTCGTCGCGCACGCCGCCTGCAACGCCCTCTTCTCGGCCGCGGGCCTCGGCGACCTCGGGCAGCACTTCGGCACCGGACGCCCCGAGTGGTCCGGCGCCTCCGGGACCACCCTGCTGGCAGAGGCCGCCCGGATCGTCCGCGAGGCGGGCTTCCGGATCGGCAACGTCGCCGTGCAGGTGATCGGTCCCCGCCCGAAGATCGGCAAGCGCCGTGACGAGGCCCAGAAGATCCTCTCCGAAGCGGCGGGCGCCCCCGTCTCGGTCTCCGGGGCCACCACCGACGGGCTCGGCTTCCCCGGCCGCGACGAGGGCCTGATGGCCGTGGCGACGGCGCTCGTGGTGCGGGTGAGCCGAGAGCGTGCGAGGGTACCCGCGGAGTGACCACTGACCACTGACCACTGACCCAGGCCCAGGAGGTACCCTCATGCCCGCCGCGCTCTCCGACCGCCTCAAGGCCCTGCTCGACAGCCCGGTCTTCGTCGTGCTCGGCACCGTCCAGCCCGACGGCAGCCCCCAGCTCTCCCCGGTGTGGGCGAAGCGGGACGGCGACGACGTCCTGATCTCCACCACCGTCGACCGCCGCAAGAAGCTGAACCTCGACCGCGACCCCCGGGCCGGCATCGTCGTCCAGGACCCCGAGTCCCCGTACGAGTACGCCGAGATCCGCGGCACCGCCGAGATGACCACCGAAGGCGGCCAGGAGCTCATCGACGAGCTGAGCCTGAAGTACACCGGGAAGCCGTACGCCGAGTTCAACCCGGCCTCCGCCAAGGATGCGGAGCGCGTGGTCGTGCGGGTCCGGCCCCGGAAGGTCGTGGGGAGCCTGTGAGCCGGGCCCCTGTGAGCGGGGCCCTTGGAGCGGGGCCCCTGTGAGCGGGGCCCTTGGGAGCGGGGGTTCGTGAGCCGGCCGGCCCGGACAGGTTGAAAGGGAAACAGCCTCTGGCGTCCCGTGGCGCCCGCTGTGTCACGAATACGTGGCCCTTCGGTAGAAGGGTCGCGAGGCACTGCCCCGCGCCCACTACCCTGGAGTCGTGACGATTCGCCTGTACGACACCAGCGCCCGGCAGATCCGTGACTTCACCCCGCTCGAGCCGGGCCGTGTCTCGATCTACCTGTGTGGCGCCACCGTGCAGGCCCCCCCGCACATCGGGCACGTCCGCTCGTACCTCAACTTCGACGTCATGCGCCGCTGGTTCGAGTACCGCGGCCACCGCGTCACGTTCGTCCGCAACGTCACCGACATCGACGACAAGATCATCACCAAGGCCCACGAGCAGAACCGGCCCTGGTGGGCGATCGGGTACGAGAACGAGCGCGCCTTCAACGACGGTTACCACGCACTCGGCTGCCTCCCGCCGACGTACGAACCGCGCGCCACCGGCCACGTGCCCGAGATGGTCGAGATGATGCGGACGCTCATCGAGCGCGGACACGCCTACGAGGCCGACGGCAACGTCTACTTCGACGTGCGCTCCTTCCCCGGCTACCTCGAGCTGTCCCGGCAGGAGCTGGACAACCTGCTGCAGCCGTCGGGCGAGGGCGAGACCGGCAAGCGCGACCCCCGCGACTTCGCCATGTGGAAGACCGCCAAGCCCGGCGAACCCACCTGGCCCACGCCCTGGGGCCCCGGCCGTCCCGGCTGGCACCTGGAGTGCTCGGCCATGGCGCACAAGTACCTCGGCCGCGCCTTCGACATCCACGGCGGCGGCATCGACCTGATCTTCCCGCACCACGAGAACGAGATCGCCCAGGCCAAGGCCTTCGGCGACGACTTCGCCCAGTACTGGCTGCACAACGCCTGGGTCACCATCGCGGGCGAGAAGATGGCCAAGTCGCTCGGCAACTCCGTGCTGGTCTCCGAGATGGTCAAGCAGTGGCGCCCCATCGTCCTGCGCTACTACCTCGGCACCCCGCACTACCGCTCGATGATCGAGTACAGCGAGGAGTCCCTGCGCGAGGCCGAGTCCGCGTTCGCGCGCATCGAGGGCTTCGTCCAGCGCGTCGTCGAGAAGGCCGGGGGAGCGGTCGAGCCGTCCGCCGAGGTCCCGCCCGCCTTCGCCGAGGCCATGGACGACGACTTCGGCGTGCCGCAGGCCCTCGCCGTCGTGCACACCACCGTCCGGCAGGGCAACTCCGCCCTCGCCGCCGACGACAAGGAAGCCGCCGTCGCCCGCCTCGCCGAGGTGCGCGCCATGCTCGGTGTCCTGGGCCTCGACCCGCTCGACGCCCACTGGGCCGGCGAGGCGGCCGACCGCGGCGAAGACCTGCACAGCGTGGTCGACAGCCTGGTCCACATGGTCCTCGACCAGCGCGAGGCCGCCCGCTCCCGCAAGGACTGGGCCACCGCGGATGCCATCCGCGACCAGCTCAACCAGTCGGGACTCACCATCGAGGACAGCCCGCAGGGACCCCGCTGGAGCCTCGGCCCGCGCTGACCCCCCCGCTGGTCGATTCCTTGATCGATTGTGCCGCCCGGCTCTCCGGGCGGCACACTGCCTATACGCACACACGCACGCTTCACACAGACAGGTAGGTCATGGCCGCAAACAACCGCCGCATGTCCGGCAAGAAGGGCGCGCAGGTCGGCAGTGGCGGCCAGCGGCGCAAGGGCCTCGAAGGCAAGGGCCCGACCCCGCCCGCCGAGATGCGCAAGGGCCACAAGAAGAACCGCATCGCCAACGCCAAGGCGAAGCAGGCCGTGCGCCGCCCCACGGCACGGGGCCGCGGCGGCAGGTCCGCCTCCGAACTGGTCGTCGGGCGCAACCCGGTCGTCGAGGCCCTGCGCGAGGGCGTCCCCGCCTCCACGCTCTACGTCCAGCAGTTCATCGACAACGACGAGCGGGTCCGCGAGGCGCTGCAACTCGTGGCCGACCGCGGCGGCATCAACCTCATGGAGGCCCCCCGCCCCGAGCTCGACCGGATGACGAACGGGCTCAACCACCAAGGCCTCGTCCTCCAGGTCCCGCCCTACGAGTACGCCCACCCCGAGGACCTCGCCACCGCCGCCTACGACGAGGGTGAGGACCCCCTCATCGTCGCCCTCGACGGCGTCACCGACCCGCGGAACCTCGGCGCCGTCGTCCGCTCCGTCTCCGCCTTCGGCGGCCACGGCGTCGTCGTCCCCGAGCGGCGCGCCGCCGGCATGACCGCCGGCGCCTGGAAGACCTCCGCCGGCACCGCGGCCCGTACGCCCGTCGCCCGCGCCACCAACCTCACCCGCGCCCTCGAGGCCTACAAGAAGGCCGGCATCGTGGTCGTCGGCCTCGCCGCCGACGGCGACGTCGAACTCGGCGAGCTCGAAGCCCTCGGCGGACCCGTCGCCATCGTCGTCGGCAGCGAGGGCAAGGGCCTGTCCCGGCTGGTCGGCGAAACCTGCGACTTCCGGGTCCGCATCCCGATGCCGGGCGGCGCCGAGTCGCTCAACGCGGGTGTGGCGGCGGGGATCGTGCTGTACGAAGCCGCGCGCCGGCGCGCCTGAGGCCGGCCGGCCCGGCTGAACAGGCGTACTCGGGGTCACTCGTACGGGTCGAGACGGGCGACACGTACGAGATTGACGCGGTCCGGACACATCCGGCCGGTCACAGCAGTGTCCTAACACCACGTCACTCGGTTAGATGAGTGTGGACACCAGAACACCCCGCACACCCACGGGGGACCGCTCGTCGGGATTCGACGACGCTCCCGCGCTGAGCATGGTGAAGGTGCCGAGCGATCCGGCGCAGGTCATCGTCAACCACGCGAGCTTCCGCGTGCAGTTGGGCGCCTCGAGCCGGCGAACGCGATCCCAACGGATCGCCCGGTACCCGAGCGCCACCGAGAACGCCGCCCGCGTCCCCACGGTGGGCGCCCCCCGTCGCCGTCCCCTCGTCTGGAGCGGTCGCTCCGCCCCCGACGACACCGGCGCCCACCGGCTGCTCCAGGCCGTGCGGGGCGGCAGCGTCCGGTACGCCGACGAACCCGCCGCCGACGCCGGAGCCACGCAGGTCATCCCCCGCGTCGGCGACCACGGCGGCTACCCCACCACCGGCTACCCCACCGGCCACGACGACGCCTACGACGGGCTCCAGCAGACCGTCGAAACCCCCGTCGTCGGCCACCAGCGCGCCCCCGCCGCCGGCGAGACCCGCATCCTGCCCCCGCTGCGCACGGTGGGCAGTGCCTACGACCCGCCCGCCCACCCCGACCACCCCTACGCCGACCCGCAAGGCCACTACGCCGGCCCGGACGACGACGCATACGACGACGAATTCGACGACGAACACGACGGCGGATACGACGACGAGCACGACGGCGCACCGGCGGACCCCCGCACCAGACGCCACACCGACGACCCGGCCCGGCACGCCTACTTCCCCGGCCGCCGCATGAACCTCGGCGTCGTCCTGCTCCCCCTGCGCCTCTTCCTCGGCTTCATCTCCATCTACGCCGGCATGGGCAAGCTCTGCGACCCGCTCTACTTCGACGGTGGAAAACGCGGCTCCATGGTGAAGTGGCTCAACACCCTCCACCCCTGGGAAGCCGCCGAGCCCCTGCGCCAGTTCGCCCTCCAGCACCCCGTCGGCGCGGGCCTCGTCATCGCGTTCCTCCAGGTCGTCGTCGGCGTCCTGACCATCCTCGGCTGCTGGCAGCGCGTCGCCGCCGCCCTCGGCGCGATGCTCTCCGCCGCCCTCATCGTCACCGTCACCTGGAAGACCGTCCCCGCGTACGACGCTCCCGACATCATCTACCTCGCCGCCTGGTCGCCCCTGGTCATCGCCGGTGCGCCCGTCTACTCCGTCGACGGCCGCCTCGCGGGCAACGCCTGGCGCACCCTCGGACCCCGCTCCGACATCTGGGAGCTGCGCCGCTACGTCCTGCGCCGCGGCGCCCTCGTCACCGCCCTCACCGTCGGCGTCACCCTCCTCGTCGGCTCGCTCCTCGGCGGCGCCGTACGCGACGCCGACCGCGTGGTCGTCCCCGGCCCCGGCGAAGCCCCCCGCAACAACCTCCCCGGCTCCCCGCTCGCCGAGCTACCCGGCAGGACCCACGGCAGGACACCGACCTCCACCCCGTCCACCGGCGGCGCCAGTGCCGGCGCCAGCCCCTCCGGCGCCACCACCACCCCCGGCGCCACCCACTCCACCGGTACCACCACCGGCGGCACACCCAGCCAGCCCCAGGGCACCGCGGGCCAGGCCCCGCCCCAGCGCACCTCCCCGGTCCAGCAGGCCCCCAGCACCACCTCGGGACCGACCTCCGGCGGCACCGCGACCGGCGGCGGCTCCATGGGAGGCCCCGGCAGCGACGGCTCCTCCTCGGGCCAGCCGGGCCTGGTGGACGGCCTCCTCGGCTAGCGGCACCGCGACGGACGACGGGCCCCGCACCCACGAGGGTGCGGGGCCCCGTCACGCTCGGCCGCCGTCACGCTCGGCCGCCGTCACGCTCGGCCGACGTCACGCTCAGCCGAACCGGACGGCCGAACCGGACGGCCGAACGTCAGCGACCCAGCGCGGCAAGCTCCTTCGCCGCCTCCGTCAGATCCTTCGCCGTGTCGATGGCACGCCAGTAAGAGCCCTGCGGAATCGGGAAACCCGCCAGCCGACGCTCACGCGCCAGACGCGGGAACGTGGTGCGCTCATGGTCACCACGCTGGGGCAGCAGACCCGCGAACTCCGGCGAGAACACATAGACACCCGCGTTGATCTCGAAGGTCGACGGCGGGGCCTCGATGAAGTCCGTGATGTGTCCGAAGCCGTCCGTCTTCACCGCACCCCACGGAATGCGCGGCCGGGCCAGCGCGAGGGTCGCGACCGCGTCGCGCTCGGTGTGGAAGTCCGCCATGTCGCGGAGCGAGAAACGGGTCCAGATGTCCCCGTTGGTGGCGTACCAGGGGCGGTCCGGGTGCGGGAGACGGGCGGCCGCATACTTCAGGCCGCCACCGCGGCCGAGGGGCTCCGACTCCACCACGGTCGTGACGGCGACGGGCAGATCGGCCCTCGCCAGCCACTTCTCCAGCACCTCGGCGAGGTGGCCGCAGGAGACCACCACGTCCGTGACGCCCTCCTCGGCGAGCCAGGACAGCTGATGGCCGATGATCGGAGTGCCCGTGCCGGGAATCTCGACCATCGGCTTGGGCCGGTCGTCGGTGTACGGACGCAGCCGGGAGCCCTGGCCACCGGCCAGGACAACGGCTTGAGTGGGGCGCGACACGGCGTTCGGATCGGTCATGCCCGAACTGTACGCGGCGCCCCACTCGCGGCTTGCGGACGCAACCGGCTCCTCAATCAGCCGTTACCCGCCGCTTACCGCTCAGGGTTCCTCCGGGCCGGATCAGCCGCGCGTCGCGGCCAGCACGCCGGAGGCGTAGGAGGTGTCGCACACCGGACGGGCGTACGACTGCGCGCGGGGGGCGCCGTACCGGCGCACCGCGGCCCGGCCCAGGGCACGGGCGATCGAGGTGCAGTGCTTCGCCAGCGACGGGTGCCCGTTGACGGCCTGCTGGAGGTGGGTGAGAACCACGCCCGGGTTCTTCTCCTGCAGTTCGTCCATCAGTCGGCCGCGCAGCACGTCCTGCGGAGCGCGCGTCACGTTCCGGGAGACCCCGTGGGCCCCGACGACGTCCGAGGCGGTCAGCACCGAGTTCGAGGGGTTCCCCGACCAGTTGACCCGGGTGACCGCGAGGGTCCCGGAAAGCACCAGGACGACGGGCAGGACTAGGGCGAGGGTGCGGCCGATCCGGCGGGCAGGGCCCCGGTGGCCGCGTCGCGTCTGAGGGTTGGTGGAGTGCTTCACGCGTGTGAGAGTAGCGTGCCGTAATGTTTTGGAGACATTCAGTCACCGTTACGGGGGATGGGGAACCCCCCTGTTCCGGGCGGGATGTTGACGCACGCTGCTCGAAATGACCCTCTTGCCGGGATGCCCGGCGGCCATGAGAAGAGGCCCCGCAGCAGGCTGCGGGGCCTCTCTTCGTCCAACCGGGTGAACTTCACCCGGGGCAGCGGTCTCAGTCGGAGAGACGCTCGCCCGTGGAGGTCGAGAACACGTGGGTCTCGCCCGGCCGCGGCACGACGTGCAGCGTGGCGCCCTTCTCCGGGACCGCGCGGCCGCTGACGCGGACGACCAGGTCCTTGAGCTCGCCGTCGACCTTGGCGGAGCCGTAGACGTAGCCGTCGGCGCCGAGCTCCTCCACGACGTTCACGGAGACCGCGAGACCGGCCGGGGCGTCCTCGGAGTCCTTCGACAGGGCGGAGGCGGCGGCGCCGTTGTGCTCGACCACGTCGAAGTGCTCGGGGCGGACGCCGACCGTCACCGTGCGGTCACCCTTGTCGGCGGCGGCCTTCAGCGCGTCCCGGTTGACGGGGACGACGCTGTTGCCGAACTTCACACCGCCGTCGGTGATCGGCACCTCGACCAGGTTCATCGCCGGGGAGCCGATGAAGCCGGCGACGAACAGGTTCGCCGGGCGGTCGTACATGTTGCGCGGCGAGTCGACCTGCTGGAGCAGACCGTCCTTGAGCACGGCCACCCGGTCGCCCATCGTCATGGCCTCGACCTGGTCGTGGGTGACGTAGACGGTGGTGATGCCGAGCCGGCGCTGCAGCGAGGCGATCTGCGTACGGGTGGAGACACGGAGCTTGGCGTCCAGGTTGGACAGCGGCTCGTCCATGAGGAACACCTGCGGCTCACGCACGATCGCGCGGCCCATCGCGACACGCTGGCGCTGACCACCGGAGAGCGCCTTCGGCTTGCGGTCCAGGTACTCGGTGAGGTCGAGGATCTTCGCGGCCTCCTCGACCTTCTGCCGGATCTCCGCCTTGTTGACGCCCGCGATCTTGAGCGCGAAGCCCATGTTGTCGGCGACCGTCATGTGCGGGTAGAGCGCGTAGTTCTGGAACACCATGGCGATGTCCCGGTCCTTGGGCGGCAGGTGCGTGACGTCACGGTCACCGATGCGGATGGCGCCGCCGTTGACGTCCTCCAGCCCCGCGAGCATCCGCAGCGAGGTGGACTTTCCACAACCCGACGGACCGACCAGGACGAGGAACTCGCCGTCCTCGATGTCGATCTCGAGCGCGTCGACGGCGGGCTTGGTGGAACCCGGGTAGATGCGGGTCGCCTTGTCGAACGAGACAGTGGCCATGGTGAATGGGCCCCCTTCTACCGGCAGGAACGTGCCGGACGATCCGTTGTAGGAAGGTGGTTGCTGGTGTAGTCCACCGGAGTGAACTGGGTCAGGACGGTACCTGGCGTTCACCTGGTCTGTCAGTAGTCCGAGGGGTGTGAACTTCGCGGAAATTTTCGGCCAGGGGTCCCTGGGACCTGGGTACACTGCTCGGGCACGCCCTCGGCGGGCGTGCAGGCCTCCTTAGCTCAGCTGGTCAGAGCGCCGCTCTTGTAAAGCGAAGGTCGTCGGTTCGAATCCGACAGGGGGCTCGAAAGCCCAGGTCAGCGAATTCTTCTGACCTGGGCTTCTCCATGTTCTGCCGCAGGGGGATCAACCCCGCGCCGCCCGCGAAGGCTGTCGAGCATCACCTGGTCATGCGCCGCCGGTGGCTGCCGGACCACTGGCTGTGCCGGGCAGGCGCCGTCGGCTCATTCACACGGAGCCCGCCAGGGGCATCCGGGGTCGTCCGGCGGTGCGGTGGTGGTCAGTGCCGTCCCGCCACCCGGTCGGCCCGGGCCAGGCGTGAGGACCGCGCGGCCGGGCGCAGTCGTTCACGACACTGCTCGCGGAACTGCCCATGCCCGGACGTCACCTCCTGAGGGAGTCCAGTGTCTCCTTCGGATCCCATGCTTCTCCGCGCCCTCTGACCAGGGGATAGCAGGCCAGTCCGATCAGGACGGAGACGAAGTGGCCCAGGTCCGTGAACGTCGGTCCGGTGGTGAGCGGCAGGGCGAAGAGGACGACGGCGGTGGCCGCGTAGGCGTACCGCCAGGGTGGCGCGATCCGGTACGCCAGCACTCCCACCACTCCCGCGAGTGCGTAACTGACGCCCACGTCGAGGGTGTTGACGGCGGAGTGCGGCGCCATTCCGTCCTGGACCGCCTTCAGCAGGGCTCCTTCGCTGATGAGTGTCGCGAGCACGTGTGCGGCCGCGCAGACCACGAGCCAGCGGGCGGTGCCCAGCCAGCGTTCGGCGGGGGCGTGGAAGACGGTGAACAGGACGGCGTACGGCAGCCAGTGCCCGTCGTCGGTCCACATCGCGCTGGCGATCAGCACCCGCATCGGGTTCTGCGACAGCTCGTGGATGTTGGTCGACCGCTGCCGCAGGAAGTGCTGCTCGAACCCCGGAGACATGGTGTGCAGCGCGAAGGTCGTGAAGAACAGGACCAGCAGCCACGCGTACGTGCCGGGAGCACTGCGGACGTATGCCCACGCTCCGCTGGGGCCCCGGTTCTCTCGCATGAGCCGATTCACGCAGACGAACAACGTCCGGCGGGTGATCGACATTCCGGGTGGGCGGGGACCCGAGGAGCGGAGCGGTGGCTGGAGACCGGGCGCCGGCTGCCGGCACCGGGGGGTTAGCCTCGCCCCATGATTCGTAACGCCACCCCCGCCGACGTCCCCGTCATCCACGCCCTGATCCGTGAGCTGGCCGAGTACGAGAAGGCCCCGCAGGAGGCGAAGGCGAGTCCCGAGCAGCTGCGGGAGGCGCTGTTCGGGGCGCGGCCGGCGGCCTTCGCGCACGTCGCCGTGGACGACTCGACCGGTGAGACGGTCGGGTTCGCGTGGTGGTTCCTGAACTTCTCGACGTGGCGGGGTGTGCACGGGATCCATCTGGAGGACCTGTACGTCCGTCCGGCGGCCCGGGGCGGCGGCCACGGCAGGGCGCTGCTCACGGAGCTGGCCCGTGTCTGTGTGGAGCGCGGTTACGAGCGGCTGGAGTGGGCGGTGCTGGACTGGAACCGGCCCGCGATCGGGTTCTACGAGTCGCTGGGCGCGCGTCCGCAGGACGGCTGGACGGTGTACCGGTTGACGGACGGGGCGCTGGCGGAGCTGGGCGGGGGGCCGTCAGGTCACTGACTCGGATACGGGGGTGGTCGTCGCCGCGCCGTACGTGGGGGCCTTGGCGGTCACCATCAGGCCGGCGACGAGGCCGGCCAGGAGCATGACGCCGGCGGCCCACCGGAGGGCGACGGTGTAGCCGTGGACGACGCCGGCCGGGATCACGGTGGCCTTCTGGGCGGGGCGGTGCAGGTGGGCGGTGCTGCTGGTGGTGGCGACGGTGTTGAGCGGCGCGGTGCCTATGGAGCCGCCGGCCTGCTGGGAGGTGTTGACGGTGGCGGAGGTGACGCCGGAGTCGCGCGGGGCGACTCCCGCGGTGGCGGTGGCGAAGACGGGCATGAAGGTCAGGCCCATGCCGAGGCCCGTGAGGAGCAGGGCGGGGAGTATCTCGGTGGTGTAGTCGGAGTGCACCGTCATGCGGGTGAGGACGAGCATGCCGGCGGCGGCGAGGATCATGCTGGGGACCATGAGGGCGCGCGGTGCGCCGTCGTCGCAGGCCGGAGGGATTGTCAGTGGCTGGGTGCAGCATGGGGGCATGGCGAGGAAGGTGACCGGCGGGGCCGGGGGGACGAAGGCGGCACGGCGACCGGAGCTTCGGCTGCCGCCGCTGGAGCCCTGGGCCGGCGGCGGGCTGGAGCCGGACGGGGACTATGACGGGGTGGAGTTCCGGGAGGCGGACTTCGCCGGGCAGGACGGTGCGGGCGCGCGTTTCATGGACTGCGCGCTGACGGGGTGCGCCGTGGACGGGACGGGGCTGCGCCACGCCCGGCTCCTGGACACGGTGCTGTCCGGGATACGGGGTGTCGGCACCGACCTGGCCGAGTCCACGCTGCGTGACGTCGAGCTCCACGACGCCCGCCTCGGCGGCACCCAGCTGCACGGCGCCGTCCTGGAGCGTGTCCTGGTCCGCGGCGGCAAGATCGACTACCTCAACCTCCGCACGGCCCGGCTCAGGGACGTCGTCTTCGAGGGGTGCGTCCTCGTCGAGCCCGACTTCGGCGGAGCCCGCCTGGAGCGGGTGGAGTTCGTCGACTGTGTCCTCAAGGGTGTCGACTTCAGCGGGGTGACGCTCACGGACGTGGACCTGCGCGGGGCCGCTTCGCTGGAGATCGCGCGGGGGGCGGGGCAGCTGGCGGGCGCGGTGATCAGCCCGGGGCAGCTGCTGGATCTGGCGCCGGTGCTGGCGGGGGAGCTGGGGATCCGGGTGGAGGGGTGACCCGTTCGGGCCGAAGCGGGGGGCTGGGGGCTGGGGCTGCAGCCCCCGGCGGCAGCTCCCACCGAGCTACGGGACCCTTGGGAACCGGGCCTGGAGCGTCCAGATCGCCGGGTTCTCCGACAGGTCCTCGTGGAGGTCGGTCAGGTCGGCGATCAGATCGTGCAGGAAGTCGCGGGCCTCGCGGCGGAGTTCGGCGTGCGAGAAGGTGAGGGGGGCCTCCTCGGCCGGCATCCAGTCGGCGGCGATGTCCACCCAGCCGAAGCGGCGCTCGAACAGCATGCGGTCGGTGGACTCGGTGAAGTCCAGTTCCGCCCGCTGGGGGCGGGAGGCGCGGGAGCCCGCCGGGTCCCGGTCCAGGCGCTCGACGATGTCGCACAGGGCCCAGGCGAAGTCGAGCACCGGCACCCATCCCCAGGCTGTGGACAGCTCGCGGTCCGTCTTGGTGTCGGCGAGGTAGACGTCGCCGGAGAACAGGTCGTGGCGCAGGGCGTGGACGTCCGCGCGCCGGTAGTCGGTCTGCGGCGGGTCGGGGAAGCGGGTGGAGAGGGCGTAGCCGATGTCGAGCACGTACGTGATGGTGTCACGCCCGTGGAGGATCACCGCCCGCCTGCCGGCCGGGCCCCGCGCCCGTAAGATCGGTGACATGTCCAGATCCGCGCGGCTTGTCCCGGGGGCCGCCCTCCTCGTGCTCGCTCTCCCGCTCTCCGCGTGCGACGGCGGCGTACACGGCGTCCCCGGCGGCTCCGGGGTGCGCGACCCGTACTTCCCGAAGTCGGGCAACGGCGGCTACGACGTCACCCACTACGGTCTGACCCTCTCCTACGACCCCGCCCGCCGTCATCTCTCCGGAACCGCGGTGATCACCGCCCGCGCCACCGAGGACCTGTCCGCCTTCGACCTCGACCTCAAGGGTCTGGACGTCGAGAAGGTCACCGTCGAGGGCCGGGACGCCCGCTTCGCCCGGGCCGGCCAGGAGCTGACCGTCCGCCCGCACGACGACCTGGACAAGGGGGAGACGTTCGCCGCCACCGTGCGCTACTCGGGCACCCCGGAGACGATCACCGACCCCGACGGCTCGGAGGAGGGCTGGCTGCGCACCGCGGACGGAGCGCTCGCCCTGGGCCAGCCCACCGGTTCCATGGCCTGGTTCCCCGGCAACCACCACCCCTCCGACAAGGCGTCGTACGACATCACGGTCACCGTCCCCAAGGGCCTGCAGGCCGTGTCCAACGGGCAGTTGACGCGTGAGACGACCACCGGCGGCCGTACGGTCTTCGCCTGGCACGAGGCCGAGCCGATGGCGAGCTACCTGGCCACGGTCGCGATCGGCCACTACACGGTCAAGCGCACGACCACCGGGAAGGGCCTGCCCGTGTACGAGGCCGTCGACCCGACGCAGGAGGGGGCGAGCCGGGCGGTGCTGGCGAAGATCCCCGAGATCATGGAGTGGGCGGGGTACAACTTCGGCCCGTACCCCTTCTCCAGCACCGGCGCGATCGTCGACCGCCCCGAGGACGCGGACTACGCCCTGGAGACCCAGACCCGTCCGGTCTTCCCCGGCGCCCCGGACACCGAGACCCTCGTGCACGAACTCGCCCACCAGTGGTTCGGCGACTCCGTCACCCCGCGGAGCTGGCGGGACATGTGGCTCAACGAGGGCTTCGCGACGTACGCGGAGTGGCTGTGGCGGGAGGACCACGGCGGCGACTCGGCGCAGCGGACCTTCACCAAGCTCTACGACGGCACGTCCGACGACGTCGACGACCCCGACGAGATCTGGGCCTTCCCACCCGCGAAGCCGAGCGGTGCCGCGCACATCTCCGACCCGCCCGTCTACCAGCGCGGCGCGATGGTCCTGCACAAGATCCGGCAGAAGGTCGGCGACGACACCTTCTACGACATCGTCCAGGGCTGGACCGCCGCCCACCGGCACGGCAACGCGGACACCGCCGACTTCACCGCCTACGTCGAGAAGCGGGCCCCGGACCAGGACTTCGACGCGATCTGGTCCGACTGGCTGTACGGGGAGGGCAAGCCGGCGCACCCGTGACCGCGTCCGGGGACGGGAGGGGGACCGGCTCAGGCCTCCCGCTCGTCCAGCATGCGCGCCAGCCCCGGCGGCCACACCGGCTCGGCCTCCTGGGCGAGTTCCCTCCTGCTCCACCAGCGCCCGGTCAGGATCCCGTCCTGGGCGTGCGCGGCGGCCAGGCCGGGCCCGGTGGGCTCCCGGCGCGGGCCATGGGTGACGTAGATGTGCTCGTGCTGGCGGACGGGGACGTCGAAGCGGGTGAAGTCGTGTTCCCAGGTGCACAGCAGCGGGCCGGTGTCCAGGTCGCTCCAGCCGGTCTCCTCGCGCAGTTCACGCAGGGCGCCCTCGCGCGGGGTCTCGTCCGGCTCCAGGCCGCCGCCGGGCAGGGCCCAGTGGACGCCCACCTCGGGGTTGTCGTACCGGAAGAGGAAGACCGAGCCCTCCGGGTCGAGCACGGCGATCCGGGCCGCGCGGCGCGGGGTGCGCAGCACCTTGCGCAGGACCGCGCAGGGGCGGCCGAGGGCACGGTCCGGGCGCCGGGCGATGCACTCGTAGCCGAGGGCGGTCCAGAAGGCGAGGCCTTTGGGGTTGTTCTCCAGGACGGCGAGCCGCACGGCGTCCCGGCCGGCCTCCCGGAAGCGGTCCTCGACCAGCTGCGCCATCCGCCGCCCGAGTCCCTGGCCGTGCCGGCCGGCGTCCACCAGCAGCAGCCCGATCCACGGGTCGGGGTCGGCGGGGTCCGGATGGTGGGCGCGGGTGCCGACGAGTCCGGCCAGCTGTCCCGAACCGCGTGCCAGCAGCACCTCCGCGTCCGGATGCGCCAGATCCTCCGCCAGCGCGGCCGCCACCTGCTCCGGCCGGATGTCGTCCGGGTCCGGGAAGTCGCCGCTGAGGGCGAAGAACTCCCGGTTGGAGGCGTACAGGGCGGTGATCTCGGTGAGGACGGGCGCCGGTATGTCCTGGCCGGCGGGCAGGGGTTCGAGTATCACGACGGGCAATCTACTCCCGGGTACGGCGGAGCCCCGGTCATTTTCCGCGGGGCGAGCGCGGCCGGGGCTCCGTCGGTGAGCGGGCGACGCTCAGACGTTGACGCCGAAGTCCTGCGCGATGCCCACCAGGCCCGAGGCGTAGCCCTGGCCGACGGCGCGGAACTTCCACTCGGCGCCGTTGCGGTAGAGCTCGCCGAAGATCATGGCGGTCTCGGTGGCCGCGTCCTCGGAGAGGTCGTAGCGGGCGATCTCGGCGCCGCCGGCCTGGTTGACGATACGGATGTAGGCGTTGCGGACCTGGCCGAAGTTCTGGCCGCGGTTCTCGGCGTCGTAGATGGAGACGGGGAAGACGATCTTGTCGACGTCGGCGGGGAGGGCGGCGAGGTTGACGTTGATCGCCTCGTCGTCGCCGGCGCCCTCGCCGGTGCGGTTGTCGCCGGTGTGGACGATGGAGTTGTCCGGGGTGTTCTTGTTGTTGAAGAAGACGAAGTGGGCGTCCGAGTAGACCTTGCCCTGCGTGTTGACCGCGATCGCGGAGGCGTCCAGGTCGAAGTCCGTGCCGGTGGTGCTGCGGACGTCCCAGCCGAGGCCCACGGTGACGGCGGTCAGGCCCGGGGCTTCCTTGGTGAGCGAGACGTTGCCGCCCTTGGACAGGCTTACAGCCATGGTGGGGGAGTCCCTTCCCTCGTTGCATCAGTACGGGCTTCGTACTGGGGACGAAGCTACCGTCACCCCGGAGAACGCCGAGGGGGGTCTCCATGGTTCCGGGTGCCTTTACCTTTTTTACCCACCCGAAATCCGGGTGACGCGGACCGGGCGGAGGCGGGACCATGGACGGCATGTCCGGTCCCTATGTCGTCCGTGGTTCGGTCTCGCTGCCCGAGGCCGAGCTCATGTGGCGTTTCTCGCGGTCCTCGGGGCCAGGCGGGCAGCACGTCAACACCAGCGACTCACAGGTGGAGCTGCGCTTCGACCTGGCGAGGACCGAGGCGTTCCCGCCGGTGTGGAAGGAGCGGGCGCTGGCCCGGCTGAGCGGGCGGCTGGCCGACGGTGTCGTCACCGTCCGCGCCTCCGAGCACCGCTCCCAGTGGCGCAACCGCGAGACCGCCGCCGTCCGCCTCGCGGCACTCCTCGCCGAGGCCACCGCACCCCCGCCGAAGCCCCGCAGGCCGACCCGCATCCCGCGCGGCATCAACGAGCGGCGGCTCCGCGAGAAGAAGCAGCGTTCGGACACCAAGCGGGGCAGGTCGGGGCGGGACTGGGGCTGACGGACCGCGCCGCCGCGCGTCCGGCCGTCGCCGGCCCGGTCATGTCAAGTGCCCGTAGCGGCCCCGGAAATACAGCAGCGGACGCCCGGCCGAGTCCGGTACCCGGGCGGTCAGGACCCGGCCGATCACCAGCGTGTGGTCACCGGCGCGCACGCGCTGCTCGGTGCGGCACTCCAGGGTCGCCAGGGCGCCGCCGACCAGCTGCGCGCCGGTGGCCTCGCCACGGGTGACGGGGAGGTCCGCGAAGAGGAGGCGGTCGCTGACGCGGCCCTTCATGGCGAAGCGGCCGGCGGTCTGGCGCTGCTGGTCGGTGAGGACGGACACGGCCCACAGCGGCTGCTCGGCGAGCAGGTCGTCCATGCGGGAGCCCTCCCGCAGGCTGACCAGGACCAGCGGCGGGTCGAGGGAGACCGACATGAAGGCGGTGGCGGTCATGCCGACGTCCTCGCCCGCCGGGGCCCCGGGGTCGTCCGGATCGAGCGGCGGTTCCTGCGCGGTCACCAGGACCACGCCGGCGGCCAGCCGGGACATCGCGGCCCGGAACTCGTCGTTGCTCACCCCTTCAGCATGCCCGGAGGCGGCGGGGGCAAAGGGGACGGCGGGGGCGGGAGGAATGTTCGGCACGCCGGAAACGCTAATCTCCGCATCGGACGGACCGCATCGGGCCTCCGGCCGACCGGGCCCCCGGAGAAGGTCCTAGGACCCACGCCGGCCCCGCGCAGACCCCCGAGCCGACCTGCGCCGAACCGCGCCGACCTGGACCGGAGCACCTGATACGGACTCTTCGTGCATCATGTCCACACACCCGCAAAGCTTGCGTTCAGTAAACGCACAGGAAAAACGCAGAAACTCCACTCAATTGTTCACGTTCCCCTGTGACTTGAGTCACAAGGGGCATGAATTGTTGACCCTGTGTACCGAGTGGGCAGCGCGCTGTGATTCAGTGGCGGGGAACCCACAAGAGCACAGCAAAGGCGCCACCGAAAGGAAACGCCGAAGAACAACCCTTGATTCGCTGCGAGGTCTCGGGGGGAGGGCGAGCATGGAGACCGAGTCGGAACCGTACGTCCGCCTTGCGTCCCTGCGACAGCTGCACCAGGTCATGGCCGACATGAACACGGCACGCAGCCTGGCGGACACACTGCAGACCGTCGCGGACGGCGTCGTCAACGCCCTCGGGTACGAGATGGCGGCCGTGAACCTGGTACGCCCCGACGGCGACCTCGTGGTCGCCGCCTTCGCCGGCAACTCCGCCGCCGAAGCCCTCATCACCGGCCGCGTCGGCTCCCGCGCCTCCTGGGACCGCCGCCTGGGCATGGGCGAGGCCTGGGGCGACCTGCGCTTCATACCGCACACCGAGGGCTGGGTGCTGGACGACGACGACGTCCCCCAGTGGTTCACGGACGGCCCCGCCCCGCGCTTCGAGGACGAGTGGCACCCCTCCGACCGGCTCTTCGCGCCCATGTACACGCCCGGCGGACCGGGCGGTCCCTGCGGCGAGCTGCTCGGCGTGCTCTCCGTGGACCGGCCGCGCAACGGCCGCCGGCCCGGCGCCTGGGGTCGCGAGGCCCTCCAGATGTACGCGTTCCAGGCCGCCATCGCGATCAGCAACGCCCGGCTCAGGGCCAACATGCAGCGCGCCCTGGTCCGCCTGGAACGCGAGCAGCAGGCCCTGCGCGCCAGCGAGGAAAGCTTCCGGCAGGCGTTCGAGTACGCCCCCTCCGGCATGGCCATCGCCGAGATGGGCGGCGACCAGCACGGCCGGATCCTGCGCACCAATGACGCCCTGTGCCGCCTGCTGGGCCGCCCCGCCTCCGCGATGCGCCGCTACGCCTTCTCCGACCTCGTCCATCCCGAGGACATAGGCACCCTGCTCCGGACCTCCGCCGAGGGCGGCCGCGCCGAGCTGCGCCTCGGCCGCCGCGACGGCACGTACGTCTGGGTCTCCCTGCGCAACAGCGTCGTCGCGGACGCCGCCGACGGCCCCCGCTTCCTGCTCACCCACGTCGAGGACATAGAGGAGCGCAAGCGCCGCGAGCTCCAGCTCGCCCACCGCGCCTCCCACGACTCCCTGACCGGCCTGCCGAACTCCGCCGAGCTGCGCTCCCGCCTCTCGGCCCGCCTCTGTCAGCGGCCCACCCAGCCCGGCGCGCTGGAGTCGCTGGACGCGGCCTACGGCCACCCCGCCTTCGACCCGCCCGGCCACGCCTTCGACTTCACGCAGAACGCGGAGTCGTTCGACGGCTACGACCACCACGTGCACACCATCGCCCCCGAGGGCGAGCAGGACGACGGCACCAAGGGTCTCGCGGTCCTCTTCTGCGACCTCGACGGCTTCAAGTCGATCAACGACCGGTTCGGGCACAACGCGGGCGACGCCGTCCTCGTCGAGGTCGCCCGCCGCCTCGGCAGGGCCGTGCGGGACGGCGACACGGTGGCCCGGCTCGGCGGCGACGAGTTCGTGATCCTCGCCGACGGACTCGGCAAGGCCGACGCCCAGGACCTGGCGGTACGCCTGCGCAACGAGATCATCCAGCCGATCCGGGCCGAGGGCCGGGCCGTCCGGGTGGGCGCCAGCTTCGGCATCGGATGGGCACACTGTGGAATGACGGCGGACGAAGTGTTGAAGTCCGCTGACGAACGGATGTACGTCGAGAAACGATCTCGTCCCAAACAGCACCGACGGGCCGGTTGATCCCCAGGTCAGCGGGTCGATGCGACGGGAGTCACCTGTTTGGGTCACACGGAGCGGGTAGGCTCGCCCTTCTCACCATGTACCGCATCCACCCGCACCTGTTGAGGAGTACCAAGGGATGAGCCCCGGCGAAAACGGCCCGAGCACGCCCGAGGACGACGACCCGTTCGGCTATCTGTACGCCGACGGGCAGGCCAGGGGCGCCCAGCCACCGTCCGGCGGCGGTTACGGCTACCCGAACTCGGTCAGCAGAGTGCGAGCGGTCGGCGAGCGTACGTACGGCGGCCAGCAGGCGCAGTACGGCCAGGCCGCCCCGCAGCAGGGCGGCTACGGCCAGCCGAACGCCGCCGCCTACCAGGCGCCGGAGACCTTCCCGGGCGGCGCGCCGACCACCCAGCAGCCGATGCCCGGCGGCGGGTCCGGCGGCGGCCGGGGCCGCGGCCCGAACACCAAGGGCCTGCTGATCGGCGCGGTCGCGGTGGTCGCCGCGGTCGTCGTCGGCATCGGCATCGCCATGCTGAACGGCAACTCGGACGAGGACAAGAAGGCCGGCGACGAGACCTCCGCCGCGCCGACCCAGTCCCAGAGCACCAAGCCCAGCCCGTCCAGCAGCGGTTCGGGGAACTCGGCAGACCTCCCCACGACCGACGCGAAGGCCCTGCGGCTGGACGGCGGAGCGACCACGGCCTCGGACGTCGAGGGCGCGAAGGCCGACGGCGGCTTCTACGTGTCCGGCTTCAACCAGACCGGCGCGTCCCTCACCTGGAACGTGAGTGACATCCCCGCCGCGGGCAAGTACACGCTGTTCGTCACCTACGGCGTGCCCGGCAAGGACGCCAACGCCACCCTCACGGTCAACGACAAGGCCCAGAACCGCCCGCTCAACCTGGCGAACTTCGCCCATGGTCCAGAGGGTGACTATAAGAAGGGCTGGACCAACACCTACGCGGACATCACCCTCGACAAGGGCACCAACACCGTCAAGATCTCCTGCGAGCAGGGCAACCAGTGCGACGTCAACTTCGACCAGCTCTGGCTGAAGCCGGGCTGGAAGTAGCCCGCGGCTCTCGGGCCGCACTGGCCTCGCAGGTCACCGCCACTCGCCCCACCAGCTCCTCGTAAGCCGCCCGGTCGAACTCTCCCGCCGCCGGGGCCGTCACGGTCGCCGTCGACAGGGCGACCGCGCGGGTCAGGCGGTCCGGCCAGCACAGGCCCTCCACCAGCCCGGACAGCAGGCCCGCGACGGCCGAGTCGCCGGCGCCGGCCGGGTTGCCGTGGACGCGGGCGGGCGGGGTGGCCCGCCAGCGGCCCTCGGGGGTGTGCGCCAGCAGGCCGTCGGCGCCCAGGGAGGCGACGACCGCGTGGGCGCCGCGCCGCCGGGCGTCCTGGGTGGCACGCAACGGCTCGTGGGAGCCGGTGAGTTCGGCCAGCTCCTCGGCGTTCGGCTTGACCAGGTCCGGGCGGGCCGCCACCCCGCGCCGCAGCGGTTCCCCGTCGGTGTCCAGCAGGACGGGGACGCCGGCGGCCCGGGCGCTGCGTATCAGCCCGGCGTACGCGCCCACCGGCACCCCCGGCGGCAGGCTGCCGCACAGGGCGACCGCCGACGCCGAGGCCAGCAGCCGCCCGTAGATGTTCTGGAAGGCGGCCCACTCGGCCGGGGTGACGTGCGGGCCGGGCTCGTTCAACTGGGTCGTGTCGCCGGTCAGTTCGTCGACGACGGCGACGGTGCGCCGGGTGGCCCCGCCGACCGGCACCAGCCGGTCCACCAGGCCCGGGGTGTCCGCCAGCCGCTCCCGGACCGCGCGCCCCGTGTCGCCGCCCGCGAATCCGGTGGCCGTCACCTCGTGTCCGAGGGCCGCGAGCACCCGCGCCACGTTCACGCCCTTGCCGCCCGGCCGTTCGACGACCTCCTGGACGTGGTGGGAGGCGTGCGGACGCAGGGTCCGTACGCGATAGGTGATGTCGAGAGCGGTGTTCAGTGTGACCGTCAGGATCACTCGGGCCGGCCTCCCCCCAGGGCGTGACACGTGTATTCCGTTTCCAAAAGCCAGATCATGCCAAACAGACGGCGACCGGCCCAGTCCGCGGGACCGGCCACCGCCTCCCGGCCCGGGGACGGATCAACCCAGTCGTGGATCGACCACCCATTCACCCCGGCGCATCACGCCCTTGAGGTCGAACTCCTCGTCCAGCAGCACCAGGTCGGCGTACTTGCCGGGTTCCAGGGAGCCGACGCGGTCGTCCAGGCCCAGCAGCCGGGCCGGGTTGGCGGACAGGGCGGCCACCACGTCCCGCACCGGCAGCCGGTCGACCGTCACCGCCCGCTTGAACGCACGGTCCAGGGTCAATGTCGAACCCGCGATGGCGCCGCCCTCCACCAGCCGGGCCACCCCCTCGCGGACCTCGACCTCCAGCGGGCCGAGCAGGTAGCGGCCGTCCCCGGTCCCGGCCGCGTCCATCGCGTCCGTGATGAACGCGACCCGCTCGGCGCCCGCGTGACGGAACGCCAGTTCCAGCGCGGCCGGGTGCAGATGCGTGCCGTCGTTGATCAGCTCGACCGTGACCCGCTCGTCCTGGAGCAGGGCGGCGACCGGGCCGGGGGAGCGGTGACCGAGGACGGGCATCGCGTTGAAGAGGTGGGTGGCGACCGTCGCGCCCGCGTCGATCGCCGCGACCGTCTGCTCGTACGTGGCGTCCGTGTGCCCGACCGCCGCGATCACGCCGTGCTCGGCCAGCAGCCGTACGGAGTCGATGCCGCCCGGGAGTTCGGTGGCGAGGGTGACCATCTTCGCCTGTCCGCGCGCCGCGTCGACGAGCCTGCGGACCTCGGCCGGGTCGGGGTCGCGCAGCAGGTCCGCGGAGTGCGCGCCCTTGCGGCACGGTGAGATGAACGGGCCCTCGAAGTGGATGCCGGCGATGTCGCCCTGCTCGGCCAGTTCGCTCAGCAGCCCCGCCTGCCGGGCCAGGAAGTCCGTCCCGCCGGTGACGGTGGAGGCGACCGTCGTGGTCGTGCCGTGGCGGCGGTGGGCGCGGACGGCTTTCAGCACCTCGTCCGCCGGCCCGGAGAAGGAGGCTCCGCCGCCGCCGTGGTTGTGCAGGTCGACGAAGCCGGGGACCAGCCAGTGGCCGCTGACGTCGACGACCTCCGCGTCCGGGCGGGCACCGGCCGCGATCCGGCCGTCCTCGACGATCACGCGCCCGTCGGACACGGTCCCGGTGGGCAGCACCACCCGGGCGCCGGCGAGAACCTTGGTGGGGGGCATCAGGCGGTTACCTCCGAGGGGGCAGTGGTTGCGTCGAGGAGATCCCGGGCGAGCAGCCCCGCGCCCAGGCACCCGGCGGTGTCCCCGAGGGCCGCGGGGACGACGGACGGCAGCTTCTGGAAGGTGACGCGCCGCCGGACGGCCTGCCTGAGCGGGGTGAACAGGGTTGCCCCGGCACCGGCGAGCCCGCCGCCGATGATCAGCGTGCGCGGGTCCAGCAGGGTGAGCGCGGTGACCAGGCCGTCGGCCAGCGCGTCCACGGCCTCCTGCCAGACCCGGACGGCGTTCGGATCGCCGGACGTGACGGCCCGCGCGCAGTCGGCCGCGTCCGCTTCCGGGGTGCCGGAGGCCGCGGCCCAGGCCGCGCCGACCGCGGCCGCGGACGCGTACCGCTCCAGGCAGCCGCGCTGTCCGCAGGGGCAGGGGAGGCCGCCGGGCCGTACGACGATGTGGCCGATCTCGCCCGCGAAGCCGTGCGCGCCCGACTCCACCCGGCCGTCGAGGCCGATGGCGCCGGCGACCCCGGTGCCCAGCGCGACGAAGAGGAACCGGTCGGCGCCCCGGCCCGCGCCGGTGCGGCCCTCGGCGAGGCCGCCGGTGCGCACGTCGTGGCCGAGGGCGACCGGGACGCCGAGCCGGTCGGCCAGCAGGTCCCGCAGGGGCACGTCGCGCCAGCCGAGGTTGGCCGCGTAGACGGCGAACCCGTGGACCTCGTCGACGATTCCGGGGACGGCGAGGCCGGCCGCGGCGGCCGGTTCACCGAACCGCTCCTCGCCGTGGGCGCGCAGGTCGGCGGCGAAGCCGAGGACGGCCTCGACCACCGCGTCGGGCCCGCGCTCGCGGCCCGTCGCCCGGCGGTCCTGGTGGAGCAGTTCGCCGTCCGGGCCGATCAGGGCGGCCTTCATCCCGGTACCGCCGACGTCGAGGGCGATGACATGTCTCACGGGGGACAGTGTGGCCCGCGGACCCGCGAGAGGTCTAGTCCACTCGCGTGGTGTAGACACTGACCAGTGCAGTTATTGAACGATGAATCAGCAGGGTTTGGGGCAACAGCAGTGGATCGTCGTACGGCAGGAACGATCGCGGCGGTCGCCGCACTGGGCATGACCGCGGTCCTCGGTGGCTGCGGGAGCACCGGACCGTCCGATGTGACTCTGAGACTCGTCGCGGCCGACTACGGCGACTCGACGGCGGGCAGCTCCAAGAAATACTGGGACGAGCTGACCAAGGAGTACGAGGCCAAGCACTCCGGCGTGAAGATCGACGTCACCGTGTACTCCTGGAACGACGTCGACCGCAAGGTCAACGAGATGGTCACCGCCGGCCGGGCGCCCGACCTGGCGCAGATCGGCGCCTACGCCGACTACGCCGCCGCGGGCAAGCTGTACGACGTCTCCGACCTGCTCTCCATCCCCGTACAGGCCGACTTCGTCTCCCAGCTCGCCAAAGCCGGCCGGTGGAAGCACACGCAGTACGGCATGCCCTTCGCCGCGTCCACGCGCGTGCTCTTCTACAACAAGACCCTCTTCGCCAAGGCCGGCCTCACCCCGCCCAGCACCTGGAGCGAACTCGCGTCCGACGCGGAGAAGCTCAAGGCGAAGGGCGTGAAGTACCCCTACGCGCTGCCCCTCGGCCCCGAGGAGGCACAGGCCGAGACCATGCAGTGGCTGCTCAGCGGGGGCGGCGGCTACACCGACGACATCGGCGGCTACGCCCTCACCTCCGTGCAGAACGCCGACACCCTCACCTGGCTCAAGGACGACCTCGTCGGCAAGGGCCTGACCGGTCCGGTCGCCCCCGGCAAGCTCAACCGCGCCGACGCGTTCGCCGCGTTCACCGACGGGCAGGTCGGCATGATCGACGGCCACCCCGCCCTGATCCAGCAGGCCGAGAAGAAGGGCGTGGAGTTCGGCACCGTGCCGATGCCGGGCCGGACGGCGCCGGCCAAGGCGTCCTTCGGCGTCGCCGACTGGATGATGGCCTTCAAGCAGAACGGCCACGCCGAGCAGGTGGGCGACTTCCTCGACTTCGTCTACAGCGAGAAGAACGTCCTCGACTTCTCCCGCCGCTACGGGCTGCTGCCCGTCACCACCTCCGCGTCGGACATCATGGCCGACTCGTCCCGGGACAAGGCGCTGCGGCCCTTCCTCTCGGAACTGCCCACCTCCGAGCTCTACCCCTTCGGCAAGACCTCCTGGGCCGCGGTCAGCGCCGACATCAAGAAGACCATCGGCCAGGCGGTCGCCCCCGGCGGCAACCCCTCCGCCATCCTCAGCCGGCTCCAGACGTCGGCCACCGAGGCGGAGAGCAGCGCCCAGAACTGAGGCGCTGTCGGTGCCCCGCGCTACCGTTCGGGACATGGAACGGGACCGGCTCGGCCGACGCGAACAGGACATCCTCGCGCTGGAGCGCCGGGGCTTCACGGGCCCCGGCGCCAAGGAGCGGGCGATACGCGAGGAACTGGGCCTGGCCCCCGTCCGCTACTACCAACTCCTCAACGCCCTCCTCGACGACGCACGGGCCCTGGCCCACGACCCGGTCACGGTCAACCGCCTGCGCCGGATCCGGGACGCCCGCCGCTCGGAGCGGTGACGGCCGCCGCGCGGGGCCGGCGCGCGCGACGCTCCCAGGAGTGCATCCCGGGTTGCGTGGATAGGGTCGGTCCATGGGCATCGACACGACGGACCCCACGGACCCGGACAACCCCCTGGACGGACTGCCGGCCCCCGCCACCCAGGCCGGACGGGACGGGCTGCGCGCGCTGCTCACCCGGCCCCGCTCCGCGGTGATCGGCCTCGACTTCGACGGGACGCTGGCCCCGATCGTCGCGGACCCCGACCAGGCCCGCGCCCACCCGGAGGCCGTCCCCGCGCTCGCCGCGCTCGCCCCGAAGGTGGCCTCCGTCGCCGTGGTCACCGGCCGCCCGGCCGGCGTCGCGGTGCGGTACGGCGGCTTCGCGGGCGTCCCCGGCCTGGAGCACCTCGTCGTCCTCGGCCACTACGGCGCCGAACGCTGGGAGGCCGTCACCGGCGACGTCAGCGCCCCCGCACCGCACCCCGGCGTCACCGCCGTCCGCGCCGAACTGCCGGGCTTCCTCGACCGCATCGGCGCCTGGCACGGCACCTGGATCGAGGAGAAGGGGCGCGCCCTCGCCGTGCACACCCGCCGCGCCGACGACCCGCAGGCCGCCTTCGAGGCCCTGCGCGAACCCCTCACCGACCTCGCCACCCGCAACGGCCTGATCGTCGAGCCCGGCCGCATGGTCCTCGAACTCCGCCCGCCCGGCATGGACAAGGGCGTCGCCCTCCTGAAGTACGTCCGCGAAATCGGTGCCGGGTCGGTCCTCTACGCCGGCGACGACCTCGGCGACCTCCCGGCCTTCGCCGCCGTCGACAAACTCCGCTCCGAGGGCGTCCCCGGCCTCCTGGTCTGCAGCGGCAGCACAGAGGTCACGGAACTCGCGGAACGCGCCGACCTGGTGGTGGACGGCCCCGGGGGAGTCATGTCACTGCTACGGGGACTCGCGACGGCACTGGACTGACCACGGAAGGGCTCGCCGCCCCCGCCACCCGACCACCCGGCGTGGGCCGCGCTCGCACTCGACTCCTGCGGGTCCGCCGTGCGCCGCCCGCCTGCCGTCTGCCTGACCTCGGGCCGGCAGGTGCCGGCCGTCGCCCGCATCCGGTCGTCGGCCGTTCGGCCGTTCACGGCTGTCCGCCGCCCGGCCGCCTCCCGCCGGCCGCCCAGCGGGGGCCGCGCTCTCACCCGGCTGCCCGTCGCCCGCTGTCTGCCTGGCCTTCCCGCGTGCCGGCCGCACCTTGACTCGGCCGTCCGCCGTACGACTGGCCGGCCGCCGCCGGCCGTCAGCCGCCGCGGCCGCCCGCCCGGCGCCGGTCGGGCGGCCCGGTACGGCCGAGGCGCCGCAGGCGTCCGGCGTGGGTCAGGCATCCAGTGCGTGCAGCTGGTCCAGGAACCACTGGGTCGGCGGGAGTGCCGTGGCCGCGGCGGCGAGCCGCTTCGTGCGTTCCGTCCGTTCGCCGTCCGGCATGGTGAGCGCCTGGTGGAGGGCCTGGGCCGTGCCCGTGATGTCGTACGGGTTGACGGTGACCGCGTCCTCGCCGAGCTCCTCGTACGCGCCCGCCTCCCGCGACAGCACCAGGGCGCAGCCCGCGTCGGAGACGACCGGGACCTCCTTGGCGACCAGGTTCATGCCGTCCCGGATGGGGTTGACCAGGGCCACGTCGGCCAGCCGGTACGCGGCCAGGGAGCGGGCGAAGTCGTCCTTGACGTGCAGGACGACCGGCGTCCAGTCCGGCGTGCCGTAGGCGGAGTTGATCTCCTCCGCCACTCGCCGCACCTCGGCCGTGTAGTCGCGGTACACCGCGAGGTCCTGTCGCGAGGGGTAGGCGAAGGCCACGTGCACCACCCGCTCACGCCACTCGGGGTGGTCGTCGAGGAGCTGCCGGTAGGCCAGCAGCCCGCGCACGATGTTCTTCGACAGCTCGGTCCGGTCGACCCGGACGATCGTCTTCCGGGCCGCTCCGCCGGGCGCCGAACCGATCTCCGCCCGCAGTGCCGCCATCCGCTCTGCCACGTCCGGCCGGTGCGCCCGCTCGCGCAGGAAGTCCGCGTCCGCGCCGAGCCCGTGCACCCCGATGCGCGTGCCGGAGGGGATGCCGGGGCCGAGGACCGCGTGGCAGCAGGCGGTGAACGCGTCCGCCCAGCGCTGGGTGAGGAAGGCCGCCCGGTCCGCGCCCAGGATCCCGCCGAGCAGCTCGGCCGCGATGTCGTCGGGCAGGAGGCGGAAGTAGTCCGGCGGTGCCCACGGGGTGTGCGAGAAGTGGCCGATGCGCAGGTCGGGGCGGAGTCGGCGGAGCATCCGGGGGGCCAGGGCCAGGTGGTAGTCCTGGACGACCACGGCCGCGCCCTGCGCCGCCTCCTCGGCCAGGGCTTCGGCGAACGCCCGGTTGTAGGCCTCGTACGACGCCCACTGCCGCCGGAACTCCGCGTCGAAGACCGGCTCCAGCGGGGTCTGGTACAGCATGTGGTGGACGAACCACAGCGCCGAGTTCGCGATGCCGTTGTACGCGTCGGAGAAGACCGTCGCGTCGATGTCCAGCATCCGCACCTGCTGACCGCCGGTCTCGTCGACGGACAGCCGCCGGCCGCCGCCGGAGCGGCGCACGGCCTCCCGGTCGGCGTCGCTCAGCGCGGCGCACACCCACACCGCGTCCGTGTGCGGGCCGATGGCCGACAGCCCGGAGACCAGCCCGCCGCCGCCCCGTTTGGCGTGCAGCGAACCGTCCTGCCGGACCTCGTACGAAACCGGGCCGCGATTGGACGCGACCAGCACCTCAGCACCGTGCGTGGAAGCCATGAGTCTCAACCTAGCCCGGCCCGCAAACGCTCAAACGTACGTTCCCTCCCCCGCGCGGTGACACCGGCGGGATACGGACGGGATGCGGACGGGAATACGGGCGGGCTCAGGCCACCCGCCGTGCCGCGTACTCCGCGATCTCCACCATCGGCGGCCGTTCCTCCGTGTCCACGGAAAAGGTGCGCGGCTCGAAGCCGTCCTCGCCCCGCTCGAACTGGGTGAGGACGGGCCGGACGAGGTGACCGCGGGCCAGCCGGAGCTGGGCGGTGCGGTAGATGGCGGCGGCCATCCGGCCCAGCGCCTGCCCGTCCTGGTGGCGGTGTTTGCGCACCCCCACGTCCACCTGGGCGAGGGCGTCCAGGCCGACCAGGTGCAGCGCGTCGACCAGCATGCCGAGCTCCACGCCGTACCCGACCGGGAAGGGCAGCTGCTCCAGCAGGGAGCGGCGGGCCGCGTACTCCCCGCCGAGCGGCTGCACGAAGCCGGCCAGCTGCGGCCAGTGCATGTTCAGCAGCGGTCGCGCCATCAGCTCGGTGACCCGACCGCCCTGGCCCGCCGTGCCGCCGAGCGGACGGTCGTACATGCCCTTGACCAGGTCCACGCCCGGGTCGGTCAGCAGCGGGCCGACGATCCCCGAGACGAAGTCCGAGGAGAACTCCCTCAGGTCGGCGTCGATGAAACAGACGATGTCCCCGCTCGTGACCAGCAGCGACCGCCACAGGACCTCGCCCTTGCCGGGCAGGGCCGGTATCCGCGGCAGGACGGCGTCGCGGTGGACGACCCGGGCGCCCGCGGCGGCGGCCACCTCGGAGGTGCGGTCGGTGGACCCCGAGTCGACGACGACGATCTCGTCGACGAGCGGGGCCTGCTGCATGAGGTCGTGACGGATGATCGCGACGATGTCGCCGACCGTCCCCTCCTCGTTGAGCGCCGGCAGCACGACGCTGACCGACTGGCCCGTGCGCTGCTTGGCGGCCAGGATCTGGTGGAGGGGACGATCGGTCACGGACCAGGAGCGGGTGCCCAGCCAGCGCTCGACTTCTTCCAGCACGGTGCGCGGCTCCTCACTGTTTGTCTCGCGGTTCGGACGACTATCTCAACTGTCCCGGCCTTCGGTTACAGTCTTGAACAACGCGGATGACCATCGCATGTCCGAGGTCACCGCTGTTCACAACCGAATACCGCTCATCCAGAGGGGCAGAGGGACACGGCCCGATGAAGCCCCGGCAACCCTCCAGTCGGTTCTCGTACCGGTCGCTGTGCCAGCACAGCTGATCGTTCCGCGAGGCTCCCGGCTAGGGAAGGTGCCAAATCCGTCTCACGGCGAGATGCGTCGTGAGGAAGATGAGGAGAAAGGGCCTCGCCTCACATGGCTGTGCAGACTGTTGCAAGCACCACCGACTCCACCGTAGACCTCGGCCCCGCCGCCGCTCTGAGCTGTCGGGAGTGCGGCCACCGGGTGCCGCTCGGACCGGTCTTCGCCTGCGAGGAGTGTTTCGGCCCGCTCGAGATCGCCTACGACTTCTCGTCCTACGACACCGAGGAGCTCCGCAGGCGCATCGAGGCGGGCCCCGCGAACATCTGGCGCTACGCCCCGCTGCTGCCGGTCCCGGCCGACGTGGCGGACAAGCCGAACCTCAACCCCGGCTGGACCAAGCTCGTCAAGGCCGACAACCTGGCCCGCGAACTCGGCATCGAGCCGTCGCGCCTGTACGTGAAGGACGACTCCGGCAACCCGACGCACTCCTTCAAGGACCGGGTGGTCGCCCAGGCGCTGGAGGCGGCGCGCGCCTTCGGTTTCACCACCCTCTCCTGCTCCTCCACCGGCAACCTGGCCGGCGCGGTGGGCGCCGCCGCGGCCCGGGCGGGCTTCAGGTCCTGCATGTTCATCCCGCACGACCTGGAGCAGGGCAAGGTCGTCATGGCCGCGGTCTACGGCGGCGAGCTCGTCGGCATCGAGGGCAACTACGACGACGTGAACCGTTTCTGCTCCGAGCTGATCGGCGACCCGGCGGGCGAGGGCTGGGGCTTCGTCAACGTCAACCTGCGCCCGTACTACGCCGAGGGGTCCAAGACCCTGGCGTACGAGATCTGCGAGCAGCTCGGCTGGCGGCTGCCGGACCAGATCGTCGTGCCGATCGCCTCCGGTTCCCAGCTCACCAAGATCGACAAGGGTCTGCAGGAGCTGATCAAGCTCGGCCTGGTCGAGGACAAGCCGTACAAGATCTTCGGCGCCCAGGCCGAGGGCTGCTCGCCGGTGTCCACCGCGTTCAAGGCGGGCCACGACGTCGTGCGCCCGCAGAAGCCGAACACCATCGCCAAGTCCCTCGCCATCGGCAACCCGGCGGACGGGCCGTACGTCCTCGACATCGCGCGCCGCACGGGCGGCGCGGTGGAGGACGTGACGGACGAAGAGGTGGTGGACGCCATCAAGCTGCTGGCCCGCACGGAGGGCATCTTCGCCGAGACGGCGGGCGGGGTGACCGTCGGCGTCACCCGCAAGCTGATCAAGGACGGCCTCCTCGACCCGGCCGCGACGACCGTCGTCCTCAACACGGGCGACGGGCTGAAGACGCTGGACGCGGTGGCGGGCACCGGTCTGACCGCCACGATCCGTCCCACCCTCGATTCCTTCCGCCAGGCCGGCCTCGCCTAGGCGTCCCGCCCCGCTCACCCATCGGAGGTCACACCGCATGAGCGTCACCGTTCGTATCCCGACCATCCTGCGCACCTACACGGGCGGCCAGGCCGAGGTCCAGGCCGAGGGCGCGACCCTCGCCGACGTCATCGCCGACCTGGAGAAGAACCACACCGGCATCGCCGCCCGCGTCCTGGACGACCAGGGCAAGCTGCGTCGCTTCGTCAACGTGTACGTCAACGACGACGACGTGCGGTTCGAGCAGGGTCTGCAGACCGAGACCCCGGACGGCGCGGGCGTCTCCATCATTCCGGCCGTGGCCGGCGGCTGACCGAATGACCGAACATTACCGTCGGTAATGCGTAGCACCGAGAGTTCATCGAATTGCCCCCTCCGCGAGAGAAGCGGAGGGGGCAATTCAGTGTGGTTGAGCACGGTAGAGTTGGGGAACGCGCTCCCGGAACCCGGGGCAGGGCCCCCGGATTCGTATCGCACACCCGACAAGAAGTAGCCAAAGTGTGCGAACCTTTTGCGCCTTATGCAGCTTTTGTGGAGCCCGACTTGCCCAGAATTCAGCCGAATTTTTGGCAGATTCCCGACCGCTGCCGTCCAGATTTCTCGTCCGATTGACCTGTTGCAGACGGCAGTTGGACAGATACATTCGGCCGCGGTCGACGCGTTCCGGCGCACGCCCCCAGACCAGTTGGGGGGTGAGGTCTGACCCGGATCCGCGAAGTGTGGATCCGTGCAAGGGCCAGTAATAGGGGAGTTAGGCATGGCTCAGGGCACCGTCAAGTGGTTCAACGCGGAGAAGGGGTACGGCTTCATCGCGGTCGACGGTGGTGCGGACGTCTTCGTCCACTACAGCGCGATTCAGATGGACGGCTACCGCACCCTGGAAGAGGGTCAGCGGGTCGAGTTCGAGATCTCGCAGGGCCAGAAGGGTCCGCAGGCCGACATGGTTCGCGTCACCGCCTGAACGTTTTCACAGGGTGGAGGGCCCGCATCCGGGAGGATGCGGGCCCTTCGCCCTGCCCGGAGGGCGCCGCGCGGCCTGTTCGCGCACGGCGCAGCGCCCCGCCCGGACCCCCGTAGCCGCTTGCGCCCGCCCGTCACCCGACCGCCACCCCTCATCGAGCCCGCTTCGCGGGCGCGCCTTGCACTCAGGCATGCCGAGTGCTAATCATTGGCGTTAGCACTCTGAAGGTGAGAGTGACAGCGAAGGACCGGGTCGGTGAGGCCCGCAGGCCAAGTGGGGCAAGGAACCACGAGGTCCGCGAGCCGTCCGTCGCGGGCGCGGGCGCGGTCCGAAGGAATCACCCCCAGTCCTGGAGGGACCACTTCACATGGCCAAGATCATCGCGTTCGACGAGGAGGCGCGGCGCGGCCTCGAGCGCGGCATGAACCAGCTCGCGGACGCCGTCAAGGTGACGCTCGGCCCCAAGGGCCGCAACGTCGTCCTCGAGAAGAAGTGGGGCGCCCCCACGATCACCAACGATGGTGTGTCCATCGCCAAGGAGATCGAGCTCGAGGACCCGTACGAGAAGATCGGCGCCGAGCTGGTCAAGGAAGTCGCCAAGAAGACGGACGACGTCGCCGGTGACGGTACGACCACCGCGACCGTTCTCGCCCAGGCCCTGGTCAAGGAGGGCCTGCGCAACGTAGCCGCCGGCGCCAACCCGATGGCCCTCAAGCGCGGTATCGAGAAGGCCGTCGAGGCCGTCTCCGCCGCCCTGCTGGAGCAGGCGAAGGACGTCGAGACCAAGGAGCAGATCGCTTCCACGGCCTCCATCTCCGCCGCCGACACCCAGATCGGCGAGCTCATCGCCGAGGCCATGGACAAGGTCGGCAAGGAAGGCGTCATCACCGTCGAGGAGTCCCAGACCTTCGGTCTGGAGCTGGAGCTCACCGAGGGTATGCGCTTCGACAAGGGCTACATCTCGGCGTACTTCGCCACCGACATGGAGCGTATGGAGGCCGTCCTCGACGACCCGTACATCCTGATCGCCAACTCCAAGATCTCCTCGGTCAAGGACCTGCTCCCGCTGCTGGAGAAGGTCATGCAGTCGGGCAAGCCGCTGCTGATCATCGCCGAGGACGTCGAGGGCGAGGCCCTGTCGACCCTGGTCGTCAACAAGATCCGCGGCACCTTCAAGTCCGTCGCCGTCAAGGCCCCGGGCTTCGGCGACCGCCGCAAGGCCATGCTCGGCGACATCGCCATCCTCACGGGCGGCGAGGTCATCTCCGAGGAGGTCGGTCTCAAGCTGGAGAACGCCACCCTCGACCTGCTGGGCAAGGCCCGCAAGGTGGTCATCACCAAGGACGAGACCACCATCGTCGACGGTGCCGGCTCCTCGGACCAGGTCAACGGCCGGGTCAACCAGATCCGCGCCGAGATCGAGAACAGCGACTCCGACTACGACCGCGAGAAGCTCCAGGAGCGCCTGGCCAAGCTCGCGGGCGGCGTGGCCGTCATCAAGGCCGGTGCCGCCACCGAGGTCGAGCTCAAGGAGCGCAAGCACCGCATCGAGGACGCCGTCCGCAACGCCAAGGCGGCCGTCGAGGAGGGCATCGTCGCCGGTGGTGGCGTGGCCCTGCTCCAGGCCTCCCAGGTCTTCGAGAAGCTGGAGCTCGAGGGTGACGAGGCGACCGGCGCCAACGCCGTGAAGCTCGCGCTGGAGGCCCCGCTCAAGCAGATCGCCGTCAACGGTGGTCTCGAGGGTGGCGTCGTCGTGGAGAAGGTGCGCAACCTGACGGTCGGCCACGGCCTGAACGCCGCGACCGGCGAGTACGTCGACATGATCGCCGAGGGCATCATCGACCCGGCGAAGGTGACCCGCTCTGCCCTGCAGAACGCCGCCTCCATCGCCGCGCTGTTCCTCACTACCGAGGCCGTCATCGCCGACAAGCCGGAGAAGGCCGCCGCGCCCGCCGGCGGCGGCATGCCGGGCGGTGACATGGACTTCTGATCGGCCTGACGGTTGATCGCCTGTCCTTCGGACCGAGGGCGGTACGTCCAGCTTCTGGCTGGGGGTGCCGCCCTCGGGCGTTTCGTGGGCCTCAGTCGGCGTAGTCCTTGAGCTCCTCGGCGGTCAGGACGTCCGGGTGTGTGCTGGATCACGCGATGGCGGAACCGGGGTGCGGAATGCGTGGCCCGGAGCGGGTGTTTTGCTTAAGGCGGTGCAACAATGCGCGTGCACATACCAGTCGGTTGTCCCCACACCTCACGAGGAGCCCACACGTGACCGCCACGCCCCACGCCTCCCGCGCGGCCCAGATCCTCTCCCGGCCGACGACGATCAACGGCCTGACCGTCCCGAACCGCATCGCGATGGCGCCGATGACCCGCATGTTCTCCCCGGGCGGCGTCCCCGGCGAGGACGTGCTGTCGTACTACGCCCGTCGTGCCGCCGCCGGGGTGGGCCTGATCGTCACCGAGGGTACGTACGTCGGTCACGAGTCGGCGGGCAACAGTGACCGCGTGCCCCGGTTCCACGGTGAGGAGCAGCTCACGGGCTGGCAGAAGGTGGCCGGAGCGGTGCACGAGGCGGGCGGCACGATCGTGCCGCAGCTGTGGCACATCGGCATGGTCCGCAAGCAGGGCCAGCCCCCGTTCCCGGACGCCCCCGCGGTGGGCCCGTCCGGTCTGGTCACCGCGGGTGCCGAGCCCACCGGCAAGGCCATGACCCAAGCGGACCTGGACGACGTCGTCGCCGCGTTCGCCCAGGCCGCCGCGGACGCCGAGCGCATCGGCTTCGACGGCGTGGAGATCCACGGCGCCCACGGCTACCTCCTCGACCAGTTCCTGTGGGCCGGCACCAACCTGCGCACCGACGCCTACGGCGGCGACCCGGTGGCCCGTACGAAGTTCGCCGCCGAGATCGTCGCCGCGGTCCGCGAGCGGGTGTCCCCCGGCTTCCCCGTCCTCTTCCGCTACTCGCAGTGGAAGCAGCAGGACTACACCGCCCGCCTCGCCGAGACCCCCGAGGAACTCGAGGCGATCCTCACCCCGCTGGCCGCGGCCGGCGTCGATGCCTTCCACGCCTCCACCCGCCGCTACTGGCTCCCCGAGTTCGACGGCTCCGACCTGAACCTCGCGGGCTGGACGAAGAAGCTCACCGGCAAGCCGGTCATCACGGTCGGCTCGGTCGGCCTCGACGGCGACTTCGTCAATGCCTTCCAGGGCGAGGGCTCCCCGGTCAAGGCCATCGACAACCTCCTGGACCGGCTGGAGACCGAGGAGTTCGACATGGTCGCCGTCGGCCGCGCGCTGCTCCAGGACCCGGAGTGGGCGGCCAAGGTGCTCGCCGACCGCTTCGACGAGCTGAAGCCGTACGACGCCGCCGCGCTGAAGACGCTCAGCTGACGGTCTTCCTGGACTGTGGGTCGCGGTGGAGTGCGCCGTCGATCAGCAGCAGTCCGCGCCCCCGCGACGGCGGGGGCCGGGACACCGGCCACGCAGGCGCCCGTCCGCCGGCCGCGGGCGGCGGACGCGCGGACGGGCGACCCGGCCGTGCCGGCGTCCGGCGCCGGACCCGGACGCGGTGCCGGCGCACCCGGAGGAGGCGAGCAGCCGGCTCCGGGACGGGCACGAGGTCGCCGGGCGGCCCTGGAGCGGCCGGGGCGGGCCTACAGATGGCCCATCGGCTCGATGTCCACCTGCACCGGAGTGCCCCACACCCGCAGCACCTCGTAGTCGGTGAACTCGTGCACGAGCCGGTACGCCATCGCGGGCCGTGAGCCGCGCCGCTGGGCGGCGAGGTAGAGCTCGGCCTCGCGCCGGTCCCGCCGCGGCGTGCCGCACAGCTGCCACTCCCGGCCGTTCCACAACTCCGGCAGCCAGCGCTGCTGGGGCTGGGGACGGTCACCGCGCACCCCGTAACGGGAGGGGGCCGGACCGGCCGTTTCCGGCGCGTGCGGCCGGCCGCCGCCGAACTCGGCCCGCCGGGCCGCCCGCCGCCGGGTCTCGCACAACAGGCACAGATCCGGGGCGCTCTCGTCCACGGGCCCGGTCGGGTGCTCGGCGCACCGCGTGGTCGTGGCGGCGCTCGAAACGCTCTCCTCCAGCAGTTCCAGCGCCCGCCGCAGATCGGCCTTGACCTCGTGCAGCCTGGCGTCCGGCGTGTCGGCGGTCAGCGCCTCCCCGTGCTCGCCGAGCACCCGCAGGGCACGGCCGAGCGCGGTGAGCTGGGCGTGGTTCATGGCTGCACCTCTCTGTTCCGCGGGCCGCCCGCGTCGCCCTCATTGTCGCCGGTCCCGTACGCCCCGCCGGTACCGGTGAGCGCCGGGCTCCGATGCTCACCGGGCCGGACGGCCACGTACGTCGCCAGGAAGCCCACCGCGTACCCGGTCAGCAGGCCGCCCGCGTAGACCGCCGCGGTCAGGGCCGGGCTCCTGTTCCCTGCCAGCAGCGGGAACAGGGCCCAGCCCGACGGCCCGATCGCCGTCGCCCCGACCCGGTCGCCCAGCATCGCGAAGAACCCGACGAAGGCCCCGCCCGCCGCCCCGCCCGCGCAGGCGGTCAGGAACGGCCGGCCCAGGGGGAGCGAGACACCGTAGATGAGGGGCTCGCCGACCCCCAGCAGTCCCGCCGGGAGCGCCGACCTGATCGTCGTGCGCAGGGAGGTGTCGTGGCGGAGCCGGACGTACACCGCCAGGGCCGCGCCCACCTGTCCGGCGCCCGCCATGGCGAGGATGGGCAGCAGGACCGTGTAGCCCTGCTGTTCGATGAGGGTGGTGTGGATGGGGATCAGGGCCTGGTGCAGGCCCAGCATCACCAGGGGCAGGAACAGGCCGCCGAGGACCAGTCCGGCAAACGCGCCGGTCGTCGCCAGCAGCCGGTCGGCCGCCGTGCCGATCGCCGACGACACGAGGCCGGCCGCGTACATCAGCCCGTACAGCGTCGCCAGCCCGGCGACCAGCACCGTCACCGTCGGGGTCAGCAGCACGTCGAGGGCGCCCGGCACCCGCCCCCGGCACCACCTCTCCACGTATGTCCCCAGCAGTGCCGCCGCCAGCGCGCCGAGCACCCCGCCCTGACCGGGTGTCAGGTGCACCCCGAACGCCGTCACCTTCGCCACGCCCGGATACACCACCACGGCCGCCACCGCCCCGCCGAGCACCGGCGTCCCCCCGAACTCCTTCGCCGTCCGGTAGCCGACGAACACCGCGACGACCGCCATGAAGGCGGAGGCGACGGCGGCGAGGGCCGGGGTCAGTCCCGGCAGCAGGCCGGCGTTGGTCAGCAGCCCGGCCACTCCGGCGAGGACCCCGCAGCCGATCAGCGCCGGGATGAGCGGGACGAAGACGTTCGCGATCCGGCGCAGCGCGGCCTTGGCCGGGGTCGCGTTGCGCTGCCGTCGCCGCTCCCGCAACTCGGCGCCCAAGGCGGCCAGTTCGCCGGCCCTGGTGCGGGGTCCCAGCAGCGCCTCGAACCGTGCCGTGACCTCCGCCACCGCTCCCGGGCCCAGCACGATCTGGTACGTGTCGTCGGCCACGACCCCCAGGACGCCGGGCAGCGCCCGCAATCCCTCCTCGTCCACCAGCGACCGGTCGGCCAGACCCAGCCGCAGCCGGGTCACGCAGTGGGCGACGGAGGTGACGTTCGCGGGGCCGCCGACCAGGGGGAGCAGGGCGGCGGCGGTCTCGTTCGAGGTCTGCACACCCCGAGCGTGCGGTCAGCCGGCCGCTGCCGCCAGCGCGGCACGCAGATGGCCGCCGGACTCCTCCAGAAGGCGGGCGGCCGTCGGACCGTCGACGCCGGCCAGGAGGGCCAGGATCGCGTTCTTCACCTCGCCGCCGGTCTCCGTCAGCGCCTTCTCGATCTCCTCCTCCGCCGCCCCCGTGGCCAGCGCGACGATACGGCGCGAGCGGGCCCGCAGCTTGTCGTTCGAGGCCCGTACGTCGACCATCAGGTTCCCGTACGTCTTGCCCAGCCGGATCATCGTGATCGTCGACAGCATGTTCAGGACCAGCTTCTGGGCGGTGCCCGCCTTCAGACGCGTGGAGCCGGTGATCAGCTCGGGGCCCACGACGACCTCGATGCCGTGGTCGGCGGCAGCGGCGAGCGCGCTGTCCCGGTTGCAGGACAGACCGATGGTCAGCGCGCCCAGCGCGCGGGCGTGTCGGACGGCGCCGACCGCGTAGGGCGTACGGCCGGAGGCGGAGACGCCGACCACCGTGTCCTCGCACGTCAGCTCGATCGCGTCCAGGTCGCGGCGGGCCAGCTCCGTGGAGTCCTCCGCGCCCTCCACGGAGGTCACCAGGGCGTCCGGGCCGCCCGCGATCAGGCCGACGACCCGGTCGGGGTCGGTGTCGAAGGTCGGCGGGCACTCGGAGGCGTCCAGCACGCCGAGCCGTCCGGCGGTGCCCGCGCCCGCGTACACCAGCCGGCCGCCGCGCCGCATGCGCTCGGCGACGGCGTCGATCGCGGCGGCGATCCGCGGGAGCTGCCCGGCGACGGCGGTGGGCACGGCGGTGTCCTCGCCGTTCATCAGGCGGGCGATCTCCAGGGTGGGCAGCCGGTCGATCTCGGCGAACTCCGGTCGGAAGGCCTCGGTGGTCAGGGTCGCCAACTGGTCACGCAGCGCACTCGGGTGCGAGGCGTCACGGGAGGGGGAGGCGGAGGTCATGGGGGCGGCTCTTTCCGGTGCGGGTGCGTGCGGCTTCCCTGGGGGCGTCTATCGTGATCCACTCCGGTGCCGGTGGGCCAACGCCTCGTACGAGGCGGCCAGCGCCGGCGCCGCCGTCTCGTAGGTCCGCTGGGCGACACCGACGAACAGACAGTCCACCACGAGGAGCTGACCGGTCCGGGACGACATGGCCGCCGGCCGCAGTTCGCTCTCCCGCGCGGTCGACGTGGTCAGCACGTGGTCGGCGTACTGGGTGACCGCGCTGTCCGGGCGTCCCGTGACGGCGACGGTGGTCGCCCCGCGCTCGAACGCGACCCGCAGCGGCTCTATCACGTCGCCCGTCGAACCGGAGTGCGTGATGGCGATCGCCACGTCCCCCGTGCGCAGTTGCACGGCGTTGGTCACGGCGAGGTGGGGGTCGCTGTGCGCGTGGGCTATGAGCCCTATCCGCAGCAGCTTCTGGGTGAGGTCCTGCGCGACGAGCCCCGAGGCGCCTATCCCGTACACATCGGTCCGCCGGGCCCCGGCGAGCGCGGCGACGGCGGCGCCCAGCTGCACGGTGTCGAGGCCGGCGGCGGTGTCGGCGAGGGTCTGCTGCTCGTCGAAGGCGAGTTTCGCGACGACGTCGGCGATCGGGTCGTCGACCGCGATGTCGGTGGTGATGGCGGGCGCGCGCCCGGACTGCTGCTGGGCGGCGAGGCCGGCCAGCGCGAGGCGCAGGTCGCGGTAGCCCGGATAGCCGAGCAGCCGGGCGGTGCGCACGACGGTGGCCTCGCTGGTGCCGGTGCGCTCGGCGAGGCCGGTGACCGTGAGGGCCGCGCAGCCCGCCGGGTCGCTCGCGACGGCCTCGGCGACGCGCTGCATGGAGCGGGTCATCGACGGGGCGAGCGTGCGGACCTTGGCGGCCAGGGCGCCGCCGAAAATTTCCTTCACGTCACGAGTCACCCATGAAAGATATTTTCGGCTCGGTGTCCTGGTCAAGAGTGCGCACAATGGGTGCATGAACCCCATCAGCCCCCTGGAGCAGGCCCTGCACGCGGCCCGCGCGCTCGTGCTGGCCGACCTGGTCGCGGGCGACGTGGCCGAGGCGGACGTCGTCTCGCTGGTCGAGGAGTCGGTCGTCCAGCGTCGCTGGTGGGTCGAGCAGTGGCCGGACGGGATGGGCTACGTCGCCGGGCTGGTCGCGCAGGACGTGCAGGACGCGCTCCTGGACCGGTACGGGCGCTGGCCGCTGTGCCCGGTGTGCGGCCACGGCGACCCGCACGCGCTGGACGTCGAGCCGGAACTGGGGCCCGACCCGCATTGGGTGTGCCACAAGGTGGGCGTGAAGGTCGCGGCGGTCGGAGCGCTGGGCTCGGCGACGGGCGGGGAGCCGCTCTCGTGAGGCTCCCGTGACGGTGTACATCGACCCGCCGGCCTGGCCCGGGCACGGGCGCGTGTGGTCGCACCTGGTGAGCGACGTGTCGTACGACGAACTGCACGCCTTCGCCGCGGAACTGGGCGTGCCCCGGCGGGCGTTCGAGCGCGACCACTACGACATCCCCTCCCACCGGTACGCGGACGCCGTGCGCGCCGGCGCGGTGGAGGTCAGCAGCCGCGAGGTGGTGCTGCTGCTGCACGAGTCCGGCCTGCGCAGGCGCAAGCACCGCCCCCGGACGCAGGCCCCCTAGGCGCGGCGCAGGTACAGCCGCAGCGCGTTGGCCCTCTCCACGTCCTGCTGCTCGTGAGCCGTGCGCTCCTCCTCCACGGTCGCCCGGTGGAAGCCGGCCCGGGTGACCACGGCCTGCGAGGGGAGGTTCTCCCCGTCGACGGTGGCCGTCAGCAGCCGTACGTCGTCCCGGGCGAGCGCCCACCGCGACAGGGCGCGCAGGGCTTCGGTGGCGTAACCCCGGCCGCGGGCGGCCTCGACGAGGTCGTACCCGACCTCCGCGCGGCCCTCCTCGTCCGGGGCGCCGTGGAAGCCCATGCCGCCGACCGCGCGGCCGTCCTCCCGGCGGACCAGCACGAACAGCCCGAACTCCGGCCGGAGCACGCCCGCTTCGTACGCCTTGACCACCATCCCGGCGGCGTCCCGCGTGCCCTGGAACGGCCCGCCCTCGATCCACTCGAAGCCGCCGTCACCGCCCAGCCGCAGGTCGCGGGCGGCGGCGGGGCGGACACCGACCAGGGTGAGGCGCTCGGTGGGGAGGACCAGGTTGTTGCGCCAGCGCCACCCGGTGACCGGGGCGCGGCCGGGCAGCTCGCCCCGGCCGGTGGCCCACAGCAGGGTCGGCCAGGCGGCCTGGCCCGGCCGGACGTGCGGGAAGAGCCAGGTCAGGACGGACCCGGCCAGTTCCTCCGCCGGCTCGTACGCGAGCTCCAGCCCCCGCGCGATGTCATGCGTGTGCAGCAGCACCTCGGCGACGCCCATCGCGGCGAAACCCTCGCGGTCGGCGCTGCCGAAGGGGTAGGGATGGAAGGCGCGGGCATCGCGCGGGGCGGTGCGGACGGCGGCGGCGAGCAGGGCGCCGGCCGCCTCGACGACCTGGAGCAGGCCCGCGTTGTCGGTGCCGTCGTCGAGGGTCAGCCCGAAGGGCACCCAGCCGTCCTGGGCGCGCCCCGCGAGGTTGGCGGCGTACGCGACGAGGTCGTCGGCGACGTGGAGCGCCGTGTCCCGGCAACTCCAGTCCAGCCCCCCGGCCTTGGTCCCTTCCCAGTCCCGTTCCACCGCCGGCCGCAGCGCCGCCACGCAGCCCGCGACGGCCTCTTCCACCTGATCCCCACCCATGGCACGCACAGTCCGCACCCTAGTACTACAGCCGGTTGTTCACGTGACGTGACGGCGGTTGGCTCGTTGCTCCGTTCGTGGGATTGATGCTGCAGCCGGGTGTGCGGACGGGTGAGCTGGACGAGGCCGAGATCCGTTTGCTGGAGCGGGAGTTGGAGGACCTGTGCGCGTGGCTGGACGACGTGTTCGCGCGTCCGGCGTCGCGGGAGAACCTGCGGGCGATGGTGCGTGGGTTGCTGAGCGAGGTGCCGCGCAAGAACGTGTGGCAGCTCGCGGAGGCGGCCGGGCACCCGAACCCCGACCGGCTTCAGGGCTTCCTGGCCAAGGCCGCGTGGGACGCGGACGATCTGCGGGACCGGGTACGGGACTACGCTATCGCCGCCTTGGCCGACCAGGATGCGGTGCTGATCGCAGACGAGACCGGCGACCTGAAGAAGGGCGCCAAGAGCGCGGGCGTGCAGCGGCAGTACACGGGAACCGCGGGCCGGGTCGAGAACGCGCAGGTCAGCGTGCACCTCTCGTACGGGTCCAGCCGGGGCAGGACTCTGATCGACCGCGAGCTCTACCTCGGCAAGGGCTGGGCCGGCACCACCGCCGAGCACCAGGCCCGCTGCGCGGAGCAGGGCGTCCCGCCCGAGCGAGCAGCGCAGGTGGCGACCAAGCCGGAGCTGGCCCGGCGCATGCTGGAACGCGCCCTTGGAGCTGGGGTGCCGTTCAGCTACTTCCTCGCCGACGAGGCATACGGGCAGTGCCGGCCACTGCGCGCCTGGCTCGAAGAGCACCGGGTGCGCTACGTGCTTGCGATCCCGAAGAGCGAGGTGCTGCCCCTGCCGGTCGGCCGCACCCGGCAGGCCCGCGAGCTGTGGGCGGTCGTGCCTGAGGAGGCGTTCGAGCGCCGCTCGTGCGCGGGCGGGGCCAAAGGGCCGCGCGAGTACGACTGGGCCACCGTCCAACTTGCCTCCACCGCAGACGGTTTCGAGCGCCACCTGCTGATCCGCCGCTCCACCGTGCCCAACAAGAAGGAGAAGAAGACCGGCCAACTCGTCCGCGAGATTGCCTACTTCCTATGCCACACCGCCCCCGGCGCGACCCTGGCCGAACTGATCACCGCCGCCGGCCAGCGCTGGATGGTCGAGGAATCGTTCCAGGTCGCAAAAGGACAGGTCGGCCTGGACGAGCACGAGGTGCGTAAGGACTGGGATCAGAATGAGGTGTTCGCTGCTCGGGAATGACGGGCTGTCAGTTCAGGTTGGTACCTGCTGGACAAGGGGGTGGGTCCGGCCGAGGTGCGTGGTGGGAGCAAGCCGTGGCTGGTCGAGGACGGTCTGTGGGAGCGGATCGAGCCGCTGCTGCCGGTGGTCGAGCGGCGTTTCCGGTATCCGGGGCGTCGGCGTATCGATGACCGTCGGGTGCTGTGCGGGATCCTGTTCGTGCTGTACACCGGCATCCCGTGGCGGTACCTGCCGCAGGAGCTCGGCTTCGGATCGGGGATGACCTGCTGGCGGCGGCTGCGGGACTGGAACCAGGCCGGGGTGTGGCAGCGCCTGCACGAGCTGCTGCTGGCCGAGCTGCGGTCGGCCGGGATGTTGGACTTCTCCCGGGCTGCCGTCGACTCTTCGCACGTGCGCGCGATGAAGGGCGGCCCGGCCACCGGACGCTCCCCGGTGGACCGGGGCAAGACCGGCAGCAAGCACCACGTGATTGTCGAGGCGCACGGAATCCCTCTGGCGGTGACCCTGACCGGTGGAAACCGTAACGATGTCACACAGCTAATCCCGCTGATCCAGGCCGTTCCGCCGATTCGTGGCAGGAGCGGCCGACCCCTGCGCCGCCCCCGCCGGGTCTACGCCGACCGCGGCTACGACCACGACGTCTACCGCGACAAGGTCCGCCGGTTCGAAATCACCCCGGTTATCGCCCGACGCGGCGCCGAACACGGCTCTGGCCTCGGAGTCCACCGCTGGGTCGTAGAGGGCGCCATCGCGCTGCTGCACTGGTTCCGGCGTCTTCGCATCCGCTGGGAGATCCGCGACGACATTCATCAAGCCCTCGTCACCCTCGGCTGCGCCATCATCTGCTGGCGACGACTGAAGACCTCAGTCTGATCCCAGTTCTCAGGGCTGGGCGTCGTTGTCGCTGCTGAAGTCGGGTACGCCTGCGGACAGCAGGTGCTCGGCGCCGTCTTCGAGGGCCTTGGCCGTCTCGGTGGAGCGGGGGAGCATGGTCTTCTCGTAGGTGCGGATCGCGTCGTCGATGGTGGCGGCGTTCGCGAGAGCGAGGGCGATATCGCTGGCGTCGAGCATGGCGAGGTTGACGCCGACGCCGAGCGGGGGCATGAGGTGGGCGGCGTCGCCGAGCAGGGTCACCGTCGGGTTGTGTTCCCAAGTGTGCGGGACAGGGAGGGCGAAGATCGGGCGGTCGATGTAGGGGCCGTCGTTTTCGGTGATCATCTGGCGCATGCGGGGCGACCAGTGGGCGTACTCGCCGAGGAGGAGGGCGCGGATGCCATCGGTGTCCTCAACGGTCAGGCCGCTCGTGCTGATCCAGTCGACTGGGACTCGTTGGATGATGTAGACGCGGATGTGGTTTCCGCTGTTGCGCTGGGCGAACAGGCCGCGCTCGCCGTCGGCTGCGTGGGCGCTGCCCTGGCCGACCAGGTCAGCGATGTCCGGGTGCCGGTTCTCGACGTCTGAGAACCATGCTTCCAGGAAGCTCACCCCGGTGTACTTGGGGGTGGCGGGGGACAGGGCCGGGCGTACCCGGGAGGAGGCGCCGTCGGCGCCGATGACCAGATCGGTCTGGATGGTCGTGCCGTCGGTGAAGTGCAATTGCCGCGGCCCGTTGGCGGGTCCGCTGATCGTGTCGAGGGCGTGGCCCCAGTGCACGGTTCCCGGCTGCAGGGAGTCGAGCAGCAGGTTGCGGAGCTGCCCACGGTCGATTTCCGGCTTGAACAGTTCGTCGATCTCCGGGACTTGATGGGACGTGATCGTGCCGGTCGGGTCCATCTGGCGCATTTCCTGCCCTTCGGGGCGGGCGAGCTTGAAGAACTCGTCGAGCAGGCCGGCTTCGCGCAGGGCGATCTGGCCGTTGTCGGCGTGCAGGTCGAGGGTGCCGCCCTGGTTGCGCGCGTCGGGACCAGGGTCGCGGTCGTAGACGGTGACCGCTATACCGCGCTGCTGGAGGATGCGGGCGCAGGTCAGTCCTCCGGGGCCGGCACCGATGATGCTGATGCGGGCCCGGGCGGGCGCTGGGGAGTTCATGGTTGTTCCCTTCAGTCGGCGAAGAGGGGCGAGCAGGGCCGGGCATCGTCAATCTCGGCACCGGACGTGCCACGCAGGGGGCCTCCCCGATGAACAGGTCGGCGCAGTGCAGACGATGAGGAGGCCGACGACGATGTGCCGGTCAGGTACGCACAGCGTTCATAAAATCAGAGCAAGTGGAAAAGTGCAACGACTCTACTTAGCGATTGATTCGACTGTCGGGTATGCTCTACCCATGACCGTGCCCTCTGTCAGCCGCCGCGACCGCAAGAAGGCGGCCACCCGGCAAGCGATCGCCGACGCCGCACTGCAACTCTTCTTGGAGCGCGGCTACGATCAGGTGAGCATCCGTGACATCGCCGAAGCTGCCGACGTGTCGACCGCTACAGTGTTCAAGCACTTCAGCGGCAAGGAGGCGCTGGTCTTCGACCAGGACGAAGACCGAGAGTCACAACTGATCGCCGCAGTGCGGCAGCGGTCCTCTGGGCAGAGCATCCTCGATGCCCTCCGACAGCACCTGTTGGACACCTGGCCAGCGATCGGGGCACATCCTCAGGCGGTCGAGTTCATCAACCTGGTGAACTCCACGCCGGTACTGCTCGCGTACGCCGAACGCATGTGGACCCGGTACACCGACAGCCTCGCCGCAGCCATCGCAGACGAGTTCGGCGTGGATCACGACAACCTCGCATGTGTGGCACTTGCTCGATTCGTGCTCGAGATCCCGGTCCTCGCTCGCGGCCGGCAGGACCGCCGGGCCGCCGTCGGGGCACTCTTCGACATCCTCACCCACGGCTGGGAGCCGCCTAGCAAGTCGCCCGCGCCGTAGAGCCCCTGGGCTTCCTGTGCCCGCTCTCGACCAGCCCCGGCTTGCGCGTTTCGGTCGCACCCACCCCCTGCCTGACAACGAGAACTGATATCCCGTCATCCCTAAGCGGCAAGCACCTCATTCTGTTCCCAGTCCTAAGTGGTGCTCGTGGTACCGGCACACCACCGTCGCCATGCTCGCCATGGCCTTCCTCGCCACCGTCCGGAGCCGTCACATATCCCCGAGGCCGAACCCCGGACCAGCCCCCGCACTCCAGGACAGGACACCCGACCCCCGACCGTGAACGAGATCCGTCGCCTGTACGACCGGATCGTCCTCGCCCCCGCCCGCACCGCCCTCACCTGGCTCGTCATGCACTGGCACCGCTGGCGCACCCGCCACCAGACCCGAGCCCGCACCAGCCACTACCGCACCCGCGCTCACTCACCGTGAACCCACCGGCTGTTCCCGCTAGGCTCCCTGTGAACTTCAGCCTCGGCACACGCCGGGGCTTCTTGTGCGGGTGCTCCGAGTCGGGGCGCCGGGGGGTGGGCGAATGATGAATGCTTCTGCGGTCGGAAGACGGGTCGTTGCGGCGGCGGGTGCCGTGTCGGTGCTGGCGCTGACCGGCGCGTGCGGTGCGGACAGCGGGGACGATGCTGGGGGACGTAAGCAGTCTGCGACCGCCGGGGCCGCCTCATCTGCGAGCTCGGCGTCGCAGCAGGCATCCGGATCGCCCGCCTCCGCGGCCGGGAAGGGCCTCAACCAGAAGGGCCTCGACCGCCTGGCGCTGACCGCGCACGACGTCCCCGGCTATACCGTCAACACCGTCACGGGCAAGGGCAGCCCGGTGAACCACGACGACCTCACGACCTACCGCGCCGTCACACCCTCACCTTGCCGACCCGTCTTCGCGGCGGCACAGCTGGGCAGCCTGCACGACTTCACGGCCCAGGTCATCCAGGACGCCGTGTCCGGCTCCGACGATCTCGGGCAGCACGCGAGTGTCGGCCTGACGTCCTACACCCTTGCCGACGCCCGCACGGTGATGACCGAACTGCGCGCAGCGCTTCCGAAGTGCGCCACCGCCGAGATGCGCCCGTCCGCTGCCCACCCGGGTGCCGGGCTGGGGTATTCCGGTACCCAGTCCCGGTCCGTTTCCGGTTACGGCGACGAGACCCTCGCCTTCGACGCCACCCAGATCATCAACAGCGGGGGACCCAGTATCCCCATCACCATCCTGGTCGTCCGCCAGGACTCCACCATCGCCACCTTCCTGTCCCTCAACCCCTTCCAACCCCCGACCATCCCCCAGGACATCGTCGACGCGCAGCTGAAGAAGCTCGCCTGACTTCGTCGGGCGGGGGATGATGTACGTGCCGCGGTTCGCAGCACACCTTCGGCCAGGGGATCCGGCCTCCACACAGATGTAGTGGCACGAGCCTGGATACGGCGAAGGGCCAGCCCGGGAGGAAACCTCTCCTGAGCCGGCCCTTCTCTCTGTGCCCCGGCGGGATTCGAACCTCCTGACACCCGCTTCAGGAGTTCGATCCCTGCGTGGCCCAGCAGGGCCCCCGCCCGATCGGAACGTACGTGCCGGGCCGCGCATGGGTACCTATGTCCGGTGCCGTTGGCGCACCCGCCACCAGACCCGGGCCCGCACCAGCCACTACCGCACCCGCGCTCACTCACCGTGAAACCACCGGCTGTAGTACTAGGCGGGCCGGGCCGCTCAGGTCGACAGCATTTCCAGCTCGCCGGCCAGGTTGTAGCGGGCCGTCGCCTCCCACTTCCCCCGCCCGTACGGCGTCCTGAACAGCCGCGGCAGATCCAGCAGGTGGCGCAGTACCGCGGCCCGTCCCGAGCGGAAGGCGTCGTTCGGCACGAAGTGGTACTCCTCGCGGACCGCGGCGGTGTACGCGGCGTACGCGGCGGGCGGCGCGGCCAGGATCGCCAGGTCGGCGTCGCACAGCACCTGGCCGTCGCGGTCGTCGTCGCCCGGGTCGTGCGTCACGGTGAGCCGCACCAGCCGGGCGACCTCGGCGGTCTTCCCCTCCGGCACCCCGGCCTCGGGCAGCGCGCGCTCGGCCAGCCGCGCCGACCGCTCCTCGTTCTCGGACCGTTCGGGCAGGTAGACGGCGTCGTGGAACCAGGCGGCCAGCCGTACGACGTCCGGGTCGGCCGCGTACTCCTCCAGCACGTCGACGTGGTCGAGGACCGCCGTGAGGTGCGTCAGCGTGTGGTAGTGCCGCTGCGGCTCCTGCCACCGGGCCAGCAGGTTGTCGGCGTACGCCACCGCGTCGGGACCACCACCGGACCCGCGGGCCCCCTCCAGAGCACGGGCGAAACGGGCACGCAGGACGTCGAGATCGGCCATGGCCCTATTCTCCCTCCCGCGCCCCCGCGTCCTGCCTCGCGCGGCCAGGTCCGCATCCGGGATCGCGCGGCCGGTCACGCGGTCAGGCCGACCGTTGTACCTGTGCTGCGTCGACGAGGCTGGTAACGGCCGGACTCTCGCCCCGGCCAGACCGGAGGCCCCGCCCGGCGGGCCTGATCTTCGGGCCGGGTAGGCCTGACGCGCCGCCCCGCCCGAAGCGCCCTCGCGGGCCGGTGCCTTCCCGACGTACCCTGAGATTGGACTAGACCTGTAAGCGCTCCAGGGCGGTACCAGGACAACACCAGGGCACACCGACGGAAGGGGCCCGATGAGCAGGAGCACGCGTGCGGTGCTGGAGGTGATCGCCCTCGGTCCCGAGGACGCGACCGCCGCCCAGGCCGGAGGCGCGGACCGCCTCGAGGTGGTCACCGACATGGCCGCCGACGGGCTCACCCCGCCGGTCCGGACCTTCGCCGGGATCCGTGCCGCCGTCGACCTCGACCTGCGCGTGATGCTGCGGCTCGCCGACGGGTTCGCCGCGGGGGAGGCCGACCGGCTGGTGGGGGCCGCGGGCGAGCTGCGCGCGGCCGGTGCCGACCAGTTCGTGCTCGGCTTCCTCGGCCCCGACGGCGGGGTCGACCTCGGTGCCGTGGAGCGGGTCGTCGCCGCACTGGACGGCTGCCGCTGGACCTTCCACCGGGCGATCGACCGCGCCGCCGACCGCGCCGCCCTGCGCAAGCAACTGGCCGACCTGCCCGGCCTGGACTGCTACCTCACCGCCGGCTCCGCCTCCGGCGTGGACGACGGCCTGCCCACCCTGCTCGCCGAGGCCCGCCGGCGCGGCCAGCCCGGGTACCGGCAGCGCCTCCTCGTCGGGGGCGGCCTCCGCCTCGACCACGTGCCGTCCCTGCTCGCCGCGGGGATCGACGGCTTCCACATCGGCGGGGCGGCCAGACCCGGCGGCTGGGGCGAGCCGGTGTCGGCGGCGGCGGTGACCCGGTGGCGGGAGACGCTGGACGCGTCCCGGCCCTGACGCGGGCGGCCCGGGGCCGACATCCGCTCAGGACAGCTGCGGCGGCAACGCGGCCGTGTGGGTGACGATCAGGCCCGACACCGCGCGGGTCAGGGTCACGTACAGGCGGCGCAGGCCCGTGCGTTCGTCCGGTTCGCCGTCGACGACGGCCTGCGGCTCGTCGAGGACCACGTAGTCGTACTCCAGACCCTTGGCGAGCGAGGCGGGCACCAGGGTCAGCCGGGTCCGGTCGGTCGTCTCCTCACCCGGGGCCAGGTACGGGATCCCGGCCGCGGTCAGCGCCTCGGCGAGGGCGGGGACCCGGGCGTCGGCGGCGATCAGGCCGGTCGAGCCCTCGTTGCGCAGCAGCTCCTCGCACGCGGCGACCACCTCCGCGGTGCCGTCGACGCCGCGCACCTCGAAGAAGCCCGGGTTCTCCCGGACCGAGGCGACCGGGGTGAGGCCCGGCGCGATGTGCGGCAGCAGCCGCGAGGCGTAGGTGATGACGTCCGTCGGGACGCGGAAGCCGGCGGTCAGCTCCTCCACCACCCCGTCCGCCTTCCCGAGGTGGCCGAGGGCCTCGGCCCAGCTCCGGGTCGCCCACGGGGTGGTGCCCTGCGCCAGGTCGCCGAGGACGGTCGCGGAGCCCGTGGTGCAGCGGCGGCCGACGGCCCGGTACTGCATGGGGGACAGGTCCTGCGCCTCGTCGAGGACGACGTGCCCGAGCGAGTGCGTGCGCCGCACCAGGTCCGTCGCCTCGTCGATCAGCACCGCGTCCGCCGCCGACCACCTGGCCGACCTCACGCTGCGCACCGGTTTCGCCCACAGGATCGTCTTCTGCTCCTGCGCGTCGAGGATCCCGTCGGCGTGGGCGGCGAGGAAGCCGGCGTCGGTCAGCAGCCGCAGGACGAGCTTCGCCGGGTCGACGGCCGGCCACACCGCCTTCACCGCCGCCTTCACCGCGCTGTTGCGGGCCACCGCGTCCTGCACCCGGTCGTCCGGGGCCTCGCCCGAGCGCTCCATCTGCACCAGCACGGCGTGCGCGATCCGCTGCGGCAGGGCCTCCCGGGCGGCACCGTAGCGGATGCCGCGGTCCAGCAACTCCCGCACCAGCTCCTCGAGTTCGTACGCCGGGACGCGCCAGCGCCGGGAGCCGCGCACCACGACCACGGGCTCGGTGGGCAGGGTGACGTGCGAGTAGAGGGCCCGTCTGAGCACCTCCGCCATCCGCGCGTCACCCTTGACGAGCGCCGCCGCCGCGTCGTCGGTACCGCGTACCTCGACGTGGTCCACGAGGTCGTCGACCGTGGCCTGGCGCACGGTCAGCTCGCCCAGCGCCGGGAGCACCTGCTCGATGTAGTGCAGGAAGGACCGGTTCGGCCCGACGACCAGGGTGCCGGTGCGGGCGAGCCGCTCACGGTGGGCGTACAGCAGGTACGCGACCCGGTGCAGGCCCACGGCCGTCTTCCCGGTGCCCGGCCCTCCCTGCACGCACACGGTCCCGCCCAGCCCGCTGCGGACGATCTCGTCCTGCTCCGGCTGGATGGTGGCCACGATGTCGCGCATCGGGCCGACGCGCGGACGCTCGATCTCCTGCTGGAGCAGCTTGCTGGTGGTGGCGGCCTGGGACGGATCGGCGGGGTCGGAGAGGTGCTCGTCCTCGTACGCCGTGAGGTCGCCGCCGGTGTAGCCGAAGCGGCGGCGCAGCCCGACGTCCATCGGGTCCTTCTTGGACGCCCGGTAGAACGGCTGGGAGACCGGCGCGCGCCAGTCGATCACCATCGGGTCGCCGTCCGCGTCGTGCACGTGCCGCCGCCCGATGTAGAACTGCTCTCCCTCGGCGCCCTCGGCCTGTTCGGCGCCCGGGGCGTGCAGGTAGTCGAGGCGGCCGAAGAACAGCGGGGTGCCGCTCAGATCGGCCAACGCCTTGATCCGCTCGTCGATCTGGCGGGCGAGCACCTCGGCGTTCACCCAGTTCGCGGTGACATCCCTGATGTCGAGCGACTCCACGTCCTCGCGCATGGCGCGCAGGGCGGCGCGGGAGGCGGCGAGATGGGAACGTTCCCGGGCGAGGGGGTCGTGGGTGGGCGTGGACAAGGGGGTGCCTCCGAAGCCGGGCCCGCTGGGCGCGCGTGTGGGTGGATGCCGTCCGGTTGCCGGCCGGACGGCCGCACTCCGTGAGGGAGGCGGGCAAGAGCGGAGATTGTAGTGAGGCCGGGCCGGCGTCGGCCAATCCATTTCCGTCCCCTAGGGGGCTCGTACTCCGGGTCTAGGGGAAGGCGCGGAGAGGTCCGACCACGGGTGGACCGGAACGCGTCCGGAACCGGTCCCTGGGGCCGATGCGTTTCCTCTGCCCGGGTTCCACCATGGATACATGAGCGCAGCAACCATCCACCCGGCCCACGGCCGCCCGGCCGGCGCGACGGCCGTCGACGGCGTCCCCCACCACCGCCTGGGCGACGCGCTCCGCGCCATCAAGGTGTTCGTGAGCGCGGCGTTCCGTGTCGTCATCCTCGGCGAGTACGGCGAGGAGGCGGGCATACGCCGCAAGTGACCGCATAAGTTCGTCACCGTGCCCACACGGTCGGTGATGTCCTGCGTCCTGCTCGCGGTCTCCCTCTCCTCCCTGGCCGTCCTCTGCGTCTGGCAGCGCGTTCCGATGGCCGACGCGCTGGTCTACCGGGCCGAGGGCGCGGCCGTCGTCCACGGCGGCGACCTCTACGGCCTCACCGTCACCGAATGGCACCTGCCGGCGACGTACCCGCCCTTCGCGGCGGTCCTGTTCGTCCCGACGACCCGGCTCCCCGCCCCGGTCCTCAAGGCCGTCTTCCTCGCGGGCAACGCGCTTCTGCTCGTCTGCCTCGTCGCCCTCTCCGCCCGTCTCGCCGGGCGCACCCTGTCCCCGGCCGCCCTCCGCAGCGCCACGGCACTCGCCCTGTGGCTCGAACCGGTCTTCCAGACCGTCGTGTTCGGCCAGATCAACCTGGCGATCGTCTGCCTGAGCCTGTGGGACCTCACCCGGCCGGCCGGCGCCCGGGCCAAGGGGGCCGCCGTGGGCGTCGCGGCCGGGATCAAGCTCGTGCCCGCCGTGTTCATCGGCTACCTGCTGCTGCGCCGCCGCCCCCGGGAGGCGGCCACGGCGGCCGTGGCCGGGGCCGCGACCGTCCTGCTCGGCACCCTCGCGCTGCCCTCCGCCAGCGTCGACTTCTTCACCCGCCGCCTCTACCAGACCGACCGCGTCGGCAAACCCTGGATCATCGACAACCAGTCCCTGCAGGGCCTGATCGCGCGCCTGCTGAGGGACCCGGCCCCCGGACCGGCCTGGCTGCTCCCGGCGACAGCCATCGGGGCGACCGGTCTCTGGCTGGCGGCCCGCGCCCGCGAGGAACGCTGGGGCATCCTGCTGACGGCCTTCACCACGCTGCTCGTCTGCCCCATCAGCTGGTCCCACCACTGGGTGTGGTGCGTGCCGCTCATCGCCGTACTCCTGACGGAGCACCGGGTCCGCCTCGCGGCGGTGACGGCGGTCGTGTTCACGGCCCGCACACTGTGGCTGGTGCCGCACCAGGGCGCCCAGGACCTCCGGCTCCCCTGGTGGCAGCAGCCGCTCGCGGCGCCGTACCCCCTGCTGGGCCTGACCCTGCTCGCGCTGTGCGCGGCGCGTGCCGCGAGCCCGGCGGACGGGGACGCGCCCGCCCGCACCGGCGTGCCCCGCAGGGCCTGACCTGCCGTATGACGGCACAGCACATCAACGCGGCGGCGACGCCCGGCCCCGGCGGACCCGGCCGGGCGTGACCGCCGAGCCTGGGTCGCGCCGCTCACGGCGAAGGGGTCGGCTGCGCGGCGGTCGTCACCGCGCGGGTGCCGCCCTGTACGCACCGGCGGCGCGCACTCCGCCTCCGGGCGGCCGCCGCCGCGCTGTTCCTGGTGCTCGCGCTGCCCCCGCCCGGGGGCCGGGCTCAGTCGTCGGCCAGGATCTCGTCCGCGTCCATGATCCGGTACGCGTAGCCCTGCTCGGCCAGGAACCGCTGGCGGTGGGCGGCGAAGTCCTGGTCGATGGTGTCGCGGGCGACGACCGAGTAGAAGTGGGCCTGGTGGCCGTCGGCCTTCGGGCGGAGCACCCGCCCCAGGCGCTGGGCCTCCTCCTGCCGGGAGCCGAACGTCCCCGACACCTGGATGGCGACGGTCGCCTCCGGCAGGTCGATGGAGAAGTTCGCCACCTTCGACACCACCAGCACGCTGATCTCGCCCTCCCGGAAGGCGTCGAAGAGCTTCTCGCGCTGGGCGTTCGAGGTCTCACCCTTGATCACCGGGGCGTTCAGGTGCTCGCCCAGCTCGTCGAGCTGGTCGATGTACTGCCCGATGACGAGGATCTGCTGCCCGGCGAACCGCCGCACGATCGCCTCGGTCACCTTCCGCTTGGTGTCCGTCGTCGCACAGAAACGGTACTTCTCCTCCGTCTCGGCGGTCGCGTACGCCAGCCGCTCGGACTCCGTCAGATTGACCCGGACCTCGACGCAGTCGGCGGGCGCGATGTACCCCTGCGCCTCGATCTCCTTCCACGGCGCGTCGAACCGCTTCGGCCCGATGAGCGAGAAGACGTCCGACTCACGCCCGTCCTCCCGCACGAGCGTCGCCGTCAGCCCGAGCCGCCGCCGCGCCTGGAGATCGGCGGTGAACTTGAAGACCGGAGCGGGCAGCAGGTGCACCTCGTCGTAGACGATCAGTCCCCAGTCCCGGGAGTCGAACAGCTCCAGATGGGGATACACGCCCTTCCGCCTCGTGGTCAGCACCTGGTAGGTCGCGATGGTGACCGGCCGGATCTCCTTGCGCGTACCGCTGTACTCGCCGATCTCGTCCTCGGTCAGCGAGGTCCGCTTCACCAGTTCGTGCTTCCACTGCCGGGCGGAGACCGTGTTCGTGACCAGGATCAGCGTCGTCGACTTGGCCTCCGACATCGCCCCGGCCCCGACCAGCGTCTTCCCGGCACCGCAGGGCAGCACGACGACACCGCTGCCGCCGTGCCAGAAGTTCTCCACGGCCTGCTTCTGGTAGGGACGCAGCGCCCACCCGTCCTCGGCCAGCTCGATCGGATGCGCCTCACCGTCCACGTACCCGGCGAGGTCCTCGGCCGGCCAGCCCAGCTTCAGCAGCGTCTGCTTGATCTGCCCGCGCTCGGAAGGGTGCACGGCGACGCTGTCCGGGTCGATCCGGTTGCCGACCAGCGGTGCGATCCGCTTGGACTTCAGCACCTCCTCCAGCACCGGCCGGTCGGTGGTGGTGAGCACCAGCCCGTGCGCCGGGTGCTTGGTCAGCGTCAGCCGTCCGTACCGGTCCATCGTCTCGGCGACGTCGACGAGCAGCGCGTGCGGCACCGGATACCGGCTGTACTCCACGAGCGCGTCCACGACCTGCTCGGCGTCGTGCCCCGCGGCCCGCGCGTTCCACAGCCCCAGCGGCGTCACCCGGTAGGTGTGGATGTGCTCCGGCGCCCGCTCCAGCTCCGCGAACGGCGCGATGGCCCGACGGCAGTCGTCGGCCCGCTCGTGGTCGACTTCCAGGAGCAGGGTCTTGTCGGATTGCACGATCAGCGGACCATTCACGTACGTCATTCCTTCCGCGTGGACCAAACGTCCAGTGTGCCGCACCGCGCCCCGAAACGGGGGCCCGCCGCATCCCGGCCCGCCCCGGGGCGACTCCACCTACCGTTCGGCTGTCTCACCAGGGCAGCGGCGGCGCGGTGGGTGCGGGCGCGGTGAGGAGGTCGCGGTATGCCGGGACGCAACTGGGACACCGGTCCGGCCGCCGAGCCGTGGCTGCCGGACCCCGCCGCCCGAGGCCGGCGCCCGAGGCCGGGGCCCGGGGCCGCTGCCCGAGGCCGGCGCTCAGTCCTCCGCCAGCTCCGCCACCCCCGTCACCCGGTGCAGCGGGTACGTCCGCACCTCGTCCGCCGTGTGGTCGTACGCCGTGACGAAACCGCCCTCGACCCGGATCGGGGCGATGACCCGCTGGCTGGCGGCGCCCTCGGCGTTCACGTAGCCGATCCACAGGGCTTCGCCGGTGAGGACGGCCGCCTGCATGGTGGCGAGGGTCTCGGCGGAACCGGTGCGCGGCAGGTGGCCGTCGGACACCGGACCGCCGGCGGCGGGCTTGCGCGGAGCGGTGGCGGCGAGGTCGCCCGCGCGGATCGCCCGGATCGCGGCCGACAGCAACGTGGCGTCGGGCGGCGGCGGCCCGTCCGGGACCGGCTCGGGGGCGGTGCGCGGCGGGGTGCGGCGGGCGTCGGCGCGGGTGATCAGCACATCGCCCTCGGCGGACTCGGCGGCCGGGGCGTACCCCATCGCGCGCAGGCCCTCCAGCAGCGTCGCCGGATCGGCCGGGGCGGCCAGCACCGTCGGCGCCAGCCGGCGCAGCCGCAGGGCCGCCGCCCGCCGGTCGGCGAGGATCTCGCTCAGCAGCGCGTCGTCGTCGCAGCGCACATACGCCGACGCGGCACCCACCCGCAGCTGCCCGTGCCTGCGGGCCACGTCGTCGATCAGGTACGCGAGCGGCTGCGGCACCGGCGTACGGGAGTGCGCGGCGAGAAAGGCGTGCAGGTCGGACGCGGCACGGCCGGCGTCCAGGGCACGCCGCACCGAGGCGGGCGTGAACCGGTACACGGTGGCACCCCCCTTGGACTCCACGTCCGCGAGCACACCCAGCACGTCGGCGAGCGGCCGCCGCAGCGGGCCCGGCGCCACCGCCGTCAGGTCGGCCTGGAGCAGCACGTGGTCCAGCGGTTCCGGGAGCAGCGGGGCGAGCGCCTTGGCGGCGGCGGCCGTGGCCACGGCCTGCTCGGCGGCGGACAGGGGCTCGCGGACGGCGGGCTGGTACGGATGACGGTGGTGCACGGGCAGCTTGTCCCCCGGCCCGGCGGGCGCCGCCCCGGCCGGACGCGCTGCCGGCGCCCCGATCAGGGCACGCCCGTGCCCGGACAGCGCGCCCCGGCCCGTCACCCCGAGCAGCTCCGCCTCGGACAGCGTCCAGGTGGCCAGCCGGGACCGCAGGTCGTCGCCCCGCTGCGGTCCGCGCAGCGGCCGCTCCCAGCGCAGCCGCTCCAGCACGGCCTCCGCGGACGGCGCCCCGCCCGCCGGCAGCCCCGCCAGCAGCGACAGCACCCGGTGGCGCACCTCGGGTGCGGCGGACCGGTCGAGACCCGGCCCCAGCGCCGACAGCGTACGGTCCTTCGCGTCCCGCCCGCCGACCACGCCCGGCGTCCGCGTCGCCGCCAGCCATGCCTCGGCCAGCCGCGCCCACCGCTCGGCCGCGGGCCGCTCCAGCCACTCGTCGTACGCCGGGGTCGGCGCGTACCGTTCGTCGGCCTCACCGTCGGAGGCCAGCAGCCCGGCCGCGTAGGCCAGCTCGACCCAGAACGCGGCGACCGGCTCGGCCACGTCCAGGGCGACGGCCGTCCGCTTCAGGTCCCGCACGCTCAGGCCCCCGGCCCGCAGCACCGCCGGCCCGCCCTCGTCCCAGTCCTTCAGCAGCTCCTCGACGGTGGCCAGCGCCGTGTACGCCTGCCCCGCCGCCGTAGCGTCCACCATCTCCGGCCGGTGCGCCGAGACCGGCTCCACGGCGGGCGGCACCGGCTCCGGCTCCCGGTGGGCCCGGCCCGCACGCAGGTGCAGGGCGACCTCCCGGGGCAGGACGACCGTGCCGGGCGCCGTCGGCAGCAGCAGGCCGCGATCGAGCAGCCAGCGCAGCCGGGGCGCCGGATCGGCGGTGACCTGCCCGTACGGCGGCCCCCACACCAGCCGGTCCAGCACCTCCAGCGACGGGGCGGGCGCCTGGTCGAGCAGTGCCGCCATCCGCTCCCGGTCCGTGAACAGGGCGGTCAGCGCCGCCGCCGCGGACACCGGGTCATGGGTGGACGACAGCCCGACGGCGGTGACGATCTCCTGGATCCGCCCCGGCGACATCCCCGCCGTCGCCTCCTGCACGGTCGGCCCCAGCCCCGTCGGCGACGGATGCTGCGCGGACGGCGCCAGCAGCTCACGGGCGGTCCGCACCAGCCGCAGCCGGTCGTCCCCGCCCCACACCAGGGCCTGCTCGCGCAGCGTCCCCACGGCACGCGGCAACGCCGCCGCGACCACCGGATCCCCGGCGTCCCCCGCCATCAGCCCCAGCACCTCGTCGTACGCCGCCGGGTCCGCCGCCACGGCCAGCGCCTCCGCCGTCTGCAACGCGAACCGGTCCAGCCGCTCCAGCGCCCGCAGCACCGAGGCGCGGGTCCCCGCCCGGGTCGCCAGCTGGGTGAGGTCGGTGGGCACGGGCGTGATGAGATCCGGACGGGCGCGCAGCAGCGCGGCGAGGGAGGCGTCGTCGCACGCGCGGAGCGCTTCCGCGAGGGAACGGGGCGCCGGGCGGTCGTCGGTGCTCATCTGCCCCACGGTAGCGGGTGGGCACGACGGTGACCCCGGTCCACTGTCACCCCGGTCCACTGTGACCCCGGTCCGGATCACCCGGCCCGTCCGGCGTTCGAGGACGAGGCCCGTTCGGGTTCAGGACCGACGCGGGGGTCCGGGGGCGGCGGCCCCCGGCAGGCGGCCGCACCGGCACCGGCACCCATCCCGTACGCGGTACCTTCGACCCGGGGACAAACGGCCAAACCCCCGGAGGGACTTCGTGGGGATCGAGAGCGACCAGGTCGTCTACGCATACCTGAGCCGCGTCGGCGACGTGGCCCAGCAACGCCAGCTGCCGTCGTCCGCGCGGATGCGCCTGGTGACGGAGCTGCGCAACGAGATCGACCGGCACCGGGCGAAGACGACGGTGGACAGTCCCGCCGCGGTCCGCCGCATCCTGGACCGCCTCGGCACCCCGGACGAGGTCGTCGCGGCCGCGGGCGGCACCGCCGGGGTTCCCGAGGCGCCGCCCGCCGCGGTGCCCGTACAGCGGGACGTCGAGGACGGCGCGCGGCCCAGGACACCGAAAGGGCTGCGCCGGGTCGTACCGCGGCAGCGTCCGGCCGAGCCGGACCCGGCCCCGCCCTCGCGTGGCCCGGCCCCGCCGCATCTGGCGGGCGCGGACGAACTCGGCGACAGTGCCACGCAGCCGGACTGGTGGCGGGTGGACAGCGGCCCCTTCGGGGCGGGTGACAGCGTGCCGGGCTTCGTCGGCGGGGTGGAGATCCCCGAACTGCTCAGGCAGCCGCCGAGCCTGGAGAAGGCGCCGGCGAAGGAGACCGGGCCCGCCGTGAGGGACGCCGGGGCCGCCACAGCCGCCGCGGACCCCGCCGTACCCGCGGACGCCGTACCCGCGGACCCCGCCGTACCCGCGGAGCCCGCCGCCCCCGCCCGGCGCCGCGGGCTCCCGCTGCCCCGCCTGGCCGCAGGCTGGACCAACCCGCTGCTGCTGCTGGCCGCCGCCGCCCTCGTGGCCGGGGCGGTCCTGGGCAACCCGTTCGTCCTGCTCCTGGGCTGGCTCGTCGCGTACGGCTCCCGCCGGCTCACCCCGGCGGAGACCAAGTGGGCCGTGCTGGGCATGCCGGGCCTGGCGCTCGCGGCCGGCGTGGTCTGGCTGTGGGGCCGCAACGAGGGCCGCTGGGGCGCCCCCATCGCCCAGGGTCATATGAACGACGCCCTGGCCGGGACCTGGCCGTGGGTGGTGCGCGGCGCGGCCGTGGCCTCGGCGCTGTTCCTGGTCTGGCGTTCGCAGCGACGGTGACGGGCGACGCCGACGGTTGCGCGGCTCACAGTCCGGGCGGGCCCGGGTGCCGTACCGCCTGGGCACAATGGCCCCTATGACCTCACTCCCGCTGACCGTCGGTTTCGACCTGGACATGACCCTGATCGACTCCCGCCCCGGCATCCGCGCCTGCATGCGGGCCCTGGCGGAGCGGACGGGGACGTACATCGACGCCGACCTGGTGGTCACCCGGCTGGGGCCGCCCCTCGCCGACGAGCTGGTCAACTGGTTCCCGGCCGAGCGGGTGGCGGCGGTGAGCGAGCTGTACCGGGAGATGTACCCGACGATCGCCATCGCCGCGACGCCCGCGCTGCCGGGTGCCCGCGAGGCGATCGACGCGGTGCGGGAGGCCGGCGGCCGGACGGTCGTGGTCACCGCCAAGTACGGGCCGAACGCCGAGCTGCACCTCGCCCACCTCGGGATCGAGCCCGACGCGGTCGTCGGTGACCTGTGGGCCGAGCAGAAGGCGCGGGCGCTGCGCGAGCACGGCGCGGGCGTCTATGTCGGCGACCACGTGGGTGACGTGCGCGGGGCACGCACGGCGGGAGCCCTGTCCGTGGCCGTGGCGACCGGGCCGTGCGACGCGCAGGAGCTGCGCGCGGCGGGCGCGGACGTGGTCCTCACCGACCTGACCGAACTCCCGGCCTGGCTCGCGGATCACCGGGCGGCGGCCTGAGGGAGTGGCTCAGAACCGTGCTCCGGCGTCCGCGCCGTTGCCGGTACGCAGGAAGGTGGAGGACGGGATGGCGCCCGCGGCCGTCCTGGCGCCGGTGATCGTGCTCGGGTCGGTGCTGGCCGGCGACCAGGTGCCGCCGGTGTTCCAGGAGTTGCCGCTGCCGGTGGACTTCGAGCCCAGCGAGGCGTCGGTGCCGTCGGCCACCGCCAGGTTCTTCGTCAGCGTGCTGGAGGAGCGGCTGAAGTCGAACCCGGTCCTGGCGTTCTTCCACGCCGTGCAGTGGTCGATCGTCATCGTGCCCGGGTTGTTGTTGTCGACGAAGCCGCCGGCCGAGTTGCCCCAGGCCGTGCTGTTGCGCACGGTGTGGCCGGCGGCCACGCCGTTGCCGCCCCTCTTGAACCCGTTGCCGTCGCCCTGGTGGTCGGGCAGGTTCCACCGGTTGAACCCGTTGCCCCAGGCGAGGGTGTTGCCGACGAGGACCGGCGAGTCGTCGAACATGCAGAAGTCCAGGCCGTCGTCGGAGTCGTCCCACAGCCGGGCGCCGCGCACCACGGTGAACATGTGCGGGCGGGCCGCTCAGCGGGACGCGGCCTCCCGCGCCTGGCGCCGCCCCGCCGCGATCGACCGCAACACGCCGGCGCCCGCGACCAGGAAGCCGACGCCCATCAGCATGCACAGGCCGTACATGTACGGGGGAAAAGGCTTCGCGCCGAAGAACAGCGGGGCCACGGTGACGAGAGTGGCCACGGCGCCGAGGAAGAACACGACGGCACCGGCGCGGATGAGTCCGTCACCGGGTGCGGCGGAATTCGTTTGGGTTTTGTCACGCACCCGACCAGGGTAGTTCCCAGCGCGAAGGAACAACCGGGCGACGTCTTGTCAGCCGCTCCAAGACCATTAGCCTTGGTACCGGCGGGTCATGGTCGACCCGCCCCAGTGCTATCAAGAGCCGTTCCAGAACTGTTTCCAGAAGCAGTTTTCCGACGATACGAGGACGAGGACAGACATGCCCACCGGCAAGGTCAAGTGGTTCAACGGCGAGAAGGGCTTCGGCTTTCTCTCCCGCGACGACGGCGGCGACGTCTTCGTCCATTCCTCGGTCCTCCCCGCCGGAGTCGACGCGCTCAAGCCTGGGCAGCGGGTGGAGTTCGGTGTCGTCGCCGGTCAGCGCGGCGACCAGGCGCTCTCCGTCATCCTGTTGGACCCCACACCCTCGGTCGCGGCCGCGCAGCGCAAGAAGCCGGACGAGCTTGCCTCCATCGTGCAGGACCTGACGACCCTTCTCGAGAACATCACTCCGATGCTCGAGAAGGGCCGCTACCCCGAGAAGGCCTCCGGCAAGAAGATCGCCGGCCTGCTGCGGGCGGTCGCCGACCAGCTGGACGTGTGACCCGCCCGGTCAGGGAAACGAGAGCGCGTCGGGCCCGAGGGGCGGTACCAGCCCCTCGGCCGCGGCGCGGGTGAGCAGACCCCGCACCGCGGCGTACCCGTCGTCGCCGAGGTCCGAGGTGAACTCGTTGACGTACAGCCCGATGTGCTGGTCGGCGACGGCCGGGTCCATCTCCTGGGCGTGCTCCATGACGTACGGCCGGGAGGCCTCGGGGTCGTCCCAGGCCGCGTGCACGGATGTACGGACCGACTCGGCGAGCAGCCGCAGCGTGTCCGCGCCCAGCGAGCGCTTGGCGATGATCGCGCCCAGCGGGATCGGCAGCCCGGTGGTGTCCTCCCAGTGCTCGCCCATGTCGGCGAGCCTGTGCAGCCCGTAGTTCCGGTACGTGAAGCGCGCCTCGTGGATGACGAGCCCCGCGTCGACCTTCCCGTCCCGCACGGCCGGCATGATCTCGTGGAACGGCATGACCACGATCTCGCCGACCCCGCCGGGCAGCGTGTCCGCCGCCCACAGCCGGAACAGCAGGTAGGCGGTCGACTTCTCGCTCGGCACCGCGACCGTGCCCCCCGTGAGTCCCCCACTGCCGAAAGCGTGGGAGGTGCCCCCGGCCCCCGCCTCCCGCGTCAGCACCAGCGGCCCGCAGCCCCGGCCCAGCGCGCCGCCGCACGGCAGCAGCGCGTACGTGTCGAGGACGTACGGCAGTACCGCGTACGACACCTTCAGCACGTCGAACTCACCGCGCTCGGCCATGCCGTTGGTGAGGTCGATGTCCGCGAGGGTGACGTCGAGGGCGGGCGCGCCCGGGACCCGGCCGTGGGCGAGGGCGTCGAAGACGAAGGTGTCGTTGGGGCAGGGCGAGTACGCGATCCGCAGCGCCTCGGGCTCAGCGTGGGCAGTCATACCTGTTTCCAACTCTCCAGTACGGGCGCGAGCTTCCCGAATCCCTCGGTCAGGGCCGCCAGGGCGTCGCCGATGCGCCAGGCGGCGCGGTCGCGCGGGCCGACGGGATTGGAGACCGCGCGGATCTCCAGCACGGGCGTGCCGTGCGCGGCGGCCGCCTCGGCGACCCCGAAGCCCTCCATGGCCTCGGCGAGGGCACGGGGGTGGCGGGTGCGCAGCTCGGCGGCGCGGGCCGCGGTTCCGGTCACGGTCGAGACGGTGAGGACGGTTCCGGCGAGCGCGCCGGCCGTCCTGGTCACCTCTCGTACGAGTGATTCTGGCGGACGGTGGGTGACGGTCCCGAAGCCCAGCCCGGTGACCGGAACAAACCCCTCCGGTGTCTCGGCGCCCAGGTCCGCGACGGTGATCTCGTCGGCGACGACGAGGGAGCCGAGGGGCGCTGCGGGCAGGAAGCCGCCGGCGATCCCGGCGGAGACGACCAGGCCGTAGGGGGTGCCGCGCAGCGCGGCGGTGGTGAGGGCGGTCGCGGTGGAGGCGGCGGCGAGCGCGGGGCCCACCCCGGCGGCGACGACGTCGGCACCGGGAAACGCCCGGGCCACCGCGTCCCGTTCGGCGGGTACCGCGGTGGCCACCAGGATCCGGAGGCCGGCTGTGGACGACGTGGTCAGGAGTCCTTCTTCAGCTTGAAGGACCACAGGCCCTTCACCGTCTTGTCGCCCTCCTTGACGGACACCAGGGTCGAGTTGCCCTGGGCGCCGTACTGGGCGTTGAAGAACACGCTGCCCGGGATGGTGCGGTACGTCTTCTTGCTGGAGTCGGTCAGGGGCTGGCCGTTCATCAGGATCGTCCAGCCGCTGTCCGCGATCTCCGGGTCGACGCCGAACCGCACCGTCTCGTCCGGGTCCACCTTGATCGACTTGATGCCGGTGTCCTTCAGGCACTTCGTCAGCGACGCCGTGTCGAGGGCGTCGCCGTCGTTGTAGCAGGTGGCCTCGGAACTCACCGAGCTGGTGCCGACGGTGATCGTCGACATCGGCGTCGGCTTGTCGCAGGCCGACAACAGAAGCAGTCCGGCGGAAACGGCGCCGGCGGCGGCGACGGCGCGGCGTCGCACAACAACGGAGTGCAGCGTGGTCATGCCCGAAGGCTATCTGGCGCCTCCACGCCGCTCCCCACGCGGGGTACGGCGTGCCCGGTTCGTTACGCCACTCGCGGTCGCCCCCGTCCGCCGTGCCGTGCCGAGCCCAGCAGACCGCGCACCGTGGCCAGCCAGCCCGCGGCGACGAAGGCGGCGCCCACCGCGAGCCCCAGCGTGCCGTTGAGCGGCATCACGATGCCCACCGCCCCGCCGAACACCCAGGCCATCTGCAGCAGCGTCTCCGACCGGGCGAACGCCGAGGTGCGCACCAGCTCCGGCACGTCCCGCTGGATCAGCGCGTCCAGGCTCAGCTTGGCCAGCGCCTGCGCGAACCCGGCGACCGCGGCCAGGCAGGCCACCAGGAACGCGCCGAAGAACACCGCCGCGACGACCGCCGCTCCGAGCACCACCGCCACCACCGTCACGATGATGATCTCCGGCGCCCGGGACCTGAGCCACGCCCCGACCGCCGTACCCAGCGCGTTGCCCGTGCCGGCGGCCACGCCCACTATCCCCATCGACACCGCCGCGCTCTCGCCGGTCAGCGGGTGCTCACGCAGCAGGAAGGCGAGGAAGAAGATCAGGAAGCCGGTCAGGCAGCGCAGGGCGGCGTTGGCGCCGAGCGCGTGGGTGACGGCCGGCCCGACCGTGCGCAGCCCCGGCCGCTTGAGCCGTTCCTCCCGGTGCGGGCCGTGCAGATGGCGTTCGTCGGCGGCGAGCAGCGCGATGTCCTCGCCCTTGGCCGAGTCGACCTTCGCGGGCAGCGAGAAGGACAGGAACGATCCGGCCATGAAGATCACGAAGGCGCCGTAGAGCGGCCAGGGGGAGCCGATGGCCTGGAGTCCCGCCCCGGCGGGCGCGGCGACACCCGTGGCCAGCAGCCCGCCCAGGGTCACCCGCGAGTTCGCCTTCACCAGCGAGAACTTGGGCGGCAGCAGCCGGGGCACCACGGCGCTGCGCACGACCCCGTACGCCTTGGACGCGACCAGCACCCCGAGCGCCGCCGGATACAGCTCCAGGCTGCCGCTGGCCGCGGCCCCCGAGATGATCAGCGCGAGCAGGGCCCGGGCGAGCATGGTGCCGGCCATCGCCGCCCGGCGGCCGTGCGGCAGCTTGTCGAGGAGCGGGCCGATCACCGGCGCGAGGACCGTGAACGGGGCCATGGTGATGGCCAGGTAGAGCGCGACACGCCCCCGGGCCTCGTCGGTGGGCACCGAGAAGAACACCGTCGAGGCGAGCGCGACGGTGATCATGACGTCGCCCGCGCCGTTGACCGCGTGCAGCTCGATCAGCTTGCCGAGGCCGGACTCGCCGGCGCCGTGCGCGTGCGTCGCCCTGCGGATGCCGCGGGCGGTGCCGGTCACGGGGAAGTGCAGGGCACGACCGATCGCGCGGGCGGCCCCGCGCACCGGGCCCGCACCGCCACCTCGACTACTCCCCCCGGTGCCACCGGTTCCGGTGACGCCCTGGGGCGGCCTCGTGGCTGCCACGCCGTTCATAGTGCCCCGAGACGGGCGTCGATAGTGCGGTTTGCAGCCGAGCGAGTCGGGCGGACAGGCCGGAAACAGCCGCCGACGCTCCTCGGAACACCGCCGGGAAGCGGCGAACCACTCCGTCGGTGTAGGCCCAGCGCCGGTGACCGGGTAGCGTGCGTATCTCAGCCATCCCGCAGAATGGATGGCAGAGGTGCGCCCGAGCGCGATCGGACGCGGACGTCGATGCGGCCCACAGGTCCGCTCCGTCCGTTCCACCGCCTTCAGCCGGTGCACCCGTGAGACGGCGTAGGAGAGAAGCGATACCTGTGAGCGCAGCGACCACGCGAAGCCGCACCCCCGACCGCCTGTGCGCCGAGGCAATCGACCTCGCCCGTGCCGCAGCCGAGGAGGCGGCCGCGCCAGGCGTCGTCGGCGAGCACGTGGGCCTGGTCGTCGAGGGCGACCGCGTCGTCACGCACTTCTTCGAGTGCAAGGAGCTCGGGTACCGGGGCTGGCGCTGGGCGGCCACCGTGGCCCGCGCGTCCCGCGCGAAGATCGTGACGCTCGACGAGGTGGTCCTCCTCCCCGGCCCCGACGCCCTCCTCGCCCCCGAGTGGGTGCCGTGGAGCGAACGCCTGCGCCCCGGCGACATGGGCCCCGGCGACCTGCTGCCCACCGAGGCGGAGGACCTCCGCCTCGAGCCCGGCTACACCGGCGAGGAGCAGCTGCCGTCGAACTCCCCGGTCTCCGAGGAGATGGCGGAACTCGCCGAGGCCGAGGACGCCGAGGTCACCCCCGGCGCCCCCGCCGCACAGCCGGTGGTCCCCGCCCGCGGCACGATCGCCGCGGTGGCGGAGGAACTGGGCCTGCGCCGCGCCCGGGTCCTGTCCCGCTACGGTCTGCACATCGCCGCCGACCGCTGGGACGAGGCCTTCGGCGCCAAGACCCCCATGGCCCAGGCGGCCCCCGCCTCCTGCGCCAGCTGCGGCTTCCTGGTCCCCGTCGGCGGCTCCCTCGGCCAGGCCTTCGGCGTGTGCGCCAACGAGTTCTCCCCGGCCGACGGCCGTGTGGTCTCCCTGGCCTACGGCTGCGGCGGCCACTCCGAGGCCGCGGTCATGCCCAAGGCGCCCCAGCCGGCACCTCCGGTGATCGACGAGACGAGAGTGGACCCCTTCCCGCTGCGCCCGGCGCCGGATTCCGGTTCGGTACCGGTGACGGGGGACGAGGAGACGGCGGAGCTGGGGCACTCGTAAGTCACGGCGGGCCCGGCGAGCCGCCCCGCCGTGCGGGCGGCTCAGCACCCCGGGCAGGTGATCTGCACCACGTGGACCCGCTCGCTGCGGACGACGACCCGGTACGTGAACATGCCGCCCGGGACGATGATGTCGCCGCCCCTCGGGTCGATCCCCTCATGGGCCCGGCCGTGCACAGGGAGGGCTTCGGCGGCCTCGCGCCCCGTCAGCCGCTCCGCGTTCCACCCCGGTGCCCTCCCGTCGAGGCCGAGCTGATGCCCGGCCTTCGATCCGGCCGGGACCACGAGCCCTTCTTCACCGTGCTCAGCCAGACCTTCAGCCGGGTACCCGCGCTCGAAGACCCCTGGTCGAAGATCGTGGAGGTGCAGCGGGACCTGGCGACGGAGGGCGACCAGTCCTCGGGCCGTGCGGTCGGGCCATGGGGAGCCGAGCTGCCCGCGCGAGAGCCGCCACACCGCGGAGGTGTCGGCAAGATGGCTCACAGACCTGCCCGTTCCCGTTCCGCGAGGGCGTCGAAGTCCCGGAAGGCGGCAGCGTCCTCCTGGAGCCGGCGCAGGGCCCGTGCCCGGTCGTCGGCACTGATCGCGGACCCTGTGGTCAGCGCGCGGTCGATGGTTTCCCGTTGGGGCTTCGTACCGAGCTGTCGCTGGGCGAAGGCCGGCGTGTCGTCGTCGATGTCGACCGGCGTCCTGGACATGAGGCCTCCCACGGGTCGTTTGCATATATCGCCATCAATGTCCTATCGACCGTCGGCCTCCCACGGGGCACACCGCACGCCGGCCTCGCCGAGCGGTACCTTCGTCGTCACGGCGACGATGAAGAGGTGAACGTGAGCAAGTTCGTGCGGCCCGCGACCGAGGGCGCCGACCCCTTCGGTACCGCCCGCCTCCGCCGCGGGGTTCTCGACGCCTGGGCCACCAGCCCGGCTCGCTTCCGCGAGGACGCCAACGCCGAGGAGGACCTGGTCCTCGGCGGCTACCGGGACCGTCTGGTCGTCGAGCTGGCCCAGAACGCCGCCGACGCCGCGGCCCGCGCCCACGTGCCCGGCCGTCTCCGCCTCACCCTCCGCGACGGCGTGCTGGTCGCCGCCAACACCGGCGCCCCCCTGGACGCGGCCGGCGTCGAGTCGCTCTCCACCCTCCGCGCCTCCGCCAAACGCGAGGCGGAGGAGGGCCGGTCCACGGTCGGCCGCTTCGGCGTCGGCTTCGCCGCCGTGCTCGCCGTCACCGACGAGCCCGCGGTCGTCGGCCGGCACGGCGGCATCCGCTGGTCCCTCCCCGAGGCCCGGGAACTCGCCGTGGACACCGCCCGCCACAGCCCCGGCCTGGGTGACGAGATCCGCCGCCGGGACGGACACGTACCGCTGCTGCGCCTGCCGTTCGCCGCCGAGGGCAGTGCCCCGGACCCGTACGACACCGTCGTCATCCTGCCGCTGCGCGACGCGGCCGCCGCCGACCTCGCCGAGCGCCTCCTGCACGCCGTCGACGACGCGCTGCTCCTCGCCCTGCCCGGCCTGGAGGAAGTGGTCGTCGAGATCGGCGACGACACCCCCCGCACCTTGCGCCGCCGCACGGAGGGCACGCACACGGTCGTCACGGACTCCCGGGACGGCACGACCCGCTGGCGCACGGCCGCCGCGCACGGTCCCCTCACCCCGGACCTGCTCGCCGACCGCCCGGTCGAGGAGCGGCTGCGCCCGCACTGGTCGGTCACCTGGGCCGTGCCCGACCCCGACGGCACCCCGGCCCGTCCCCGCACCACGCCCGTCCTGCACGCCCCCACCCCGAGCGACGAGCCCCTCGGCGTGCCCGCCCTGCTCATCGCCTCCTTCCCGCTGGACACCACCCGCCGGCACGCGGCCCCCGGCCCGCTGACCGACTTCCTGGTGCAGCGCGCGGCGGACGCGTATGTGGAACTCCTGGCCGGCTGGCGCCCGGTGACCGAGGGCATCATCGACCTCGTGCCCGGCCCGCTCGGCAAGGGCGAGCTCGACGGCGCCCTGCGCCAGGCGATCATCGACCGTCTCCCGCGCACGCCCTTCCTGCCCCCGGCCGCGCCCCCGAAGCACTCCGCCGAGGGCGCGGGCAGCGCGGATCACGAGGTCGCCGCCGCACTCCCGGAGTCCCTGCGCCCCCGGGACGCGGAGATCGTCGAGGGCGCCGGCGCCGACACCGTCCGGGTCCTCGCCGAGGTGCTGCCCACGCTCCTGCCCGCCGGCCTGGAACGCCGCGTCGAGCTGCGCACGCTGGGCGTCGCCCGCCTCCCGCTCGCCGACGCCATCGACCGGCTGGCCGGTCTGGAGAAGTCCCCCGCGTGGTGGTGGCGGCTGTACGACAGCCTGGCCGGCGTCGACCCCGACCGGCTCTCCGGGCTGCCCGTGCCCCTCGCCGGGGGCACCTCCCAGGCTTTCGGCACCGGGGGAGGCCGGACGACCATCGGCCCCCGCCAGGTCCTGCTGCCCACCCCGGACGCGGTCGCCGTCGACCCGGAGGTGCTGGGCCGGCTCGGCCTGAAGGTCGCCCACCCGGACGCCGCCCACCCGCTGCTGGAGAAGCTCGGCGCGCTGCCCGCGACCCCGCGTGCCGTCCTGACCACCCCGCAGGTACGGGCCGCCGTCGCCGCCTCCCTGGACGACGAGGGAACGATGGGCTGGGAGGAGGACGGTCTCGACGCTGAGGAGCTGGCCGACGCCGTCCTCGCCCTGGTCCGCGACGCGGGTCTCGCGCCCGGCGACGAGCCGTGGCTGGGCGCCCTCGCCCTGCCCGACGAGGACGGTGAACTCGCCCCCGCCGGCGAACTCGTCCTCCCGGGCAGCCCCTTCGCCCAGGTCATCCGCGAGGGCGAACTCGCTGCCGTGGAAGTTGAGTTGGCGGAGAAGTGGGGCGAGCAGCCGCTGGCCGCCTGCGGCGTGCTGGCCGACTTCGCCCTCGTACGGGCCACGGACGTCGTCCTCGACCCGGACGAACTTGAGCCCCGCGAGGGCGACTTCGCCGAACCGGACGACGCCGGCCTGCTGGACGCCGTCGACGTGTGGTGCGAGGACATCCTCGACCGCTTCCCCGACACCCCCGTCCCCCCGGTCGCCACCGAACTCGTCGCCGTCCGCGACCTCGACCTGGTCGACGACGACCAGTGGCCGCAGGCGCTCGCCCTGCTCGCCCGCCCGCCGCTGCGCGACGCGCTCGTCCAGCCGGTGCGGATCCTGCTCCCGGACGGCACCCACGAGGTCGTGCGGCCGTACACGGCGTGGTGGCTGCGCGGGCACCCGGTCCTCGACGGCCGCCGCCCGGCCGGTCTGCTCGCGGCCGGCGGCGACTCGCTGCTGCGCGGCCTGTACGAGGAGGCGGACGCCACCGGCTTCGGGGACGAGCAGGTCCTCAAGGCCCTCGGCGTGCGCACGTCCGTCGCCGCCCTGCTCGACGAGCCCGGCGGCGCCGCCGAACTGCTCGACCGCCTCGCCGACCCGGAGCGACCGGTCACGCCCGCCCAGCTGCACGGCCTGTACAGCGCGCTGGCCGACCTCGACCCCGAACAGGTCACCCTGCCCGACGAGCTGCGGGCCGTCGTCGACGGACGGGTGGAGGTGGTGGACGCCGGCGCCGCCGTCGTCGTCGACTCGCCCGACCTGCTGCCCTTCACCACGGGCGTCCCGCTGCTGCCGGTACGGCCCACGCGGGCCGCCGAGCTGGCCGAGCTGTTCCAGGTGCGGCGGCTGAGCGAATCGGTGACCGGGGAGGTGGACTCCGAGGGCGCCGAGCACGACGTACCCGAGCCGGTGCGGGTGCTGCTGGGACCGCGCACCCCGGACACCTACGTCGAGCACGACGAACTCGTGGTGGACGGCGTGGAGATCGACTGGCGCCTGACCGGCGACGGCGTCCTGCACGCCGCCACCCTCGAGGGCGTCGCCGCCGGCCTCGCCTGGGCCGCCGGCCAGTGGCCGCGCCGCTTCGAGGTCGCGGCGCTCCTGGAGGACCCCTCACGCACGGAGGAACTGGCCCGGGACCGCTGGTTCGACTGAGGGTTCGCGGAACGCCCACACTCTTTTCGAATCTCGTACAACCATTCCCACGCGTCACACGTCTGGTCTGTAGAGCCAACAGGCTCCACAGACCACTCGGGCCTCTCGAGTGACGGGGACCGCGCAGCGCGGCCGTCGCCGGGGCCCACTCCATGCAGGGGAACGCATGCGTATTCGAGCCGCTGTGGCCGTCGTCTCCGGTGCCCTGGCGCTGTCCGCCTTCGCGGTGCCGGCTGCCCAGGCGGACGAGGTCCAGGGGGACACGAAGATCTCCAACGTCGTGGTGAACGGCGGCAAGGCCGTCGTCGTCAGCGCGACCGGGAGCAAGACCTTCACCGTCTCCTTCACCGTCACCGACGACTCGGGCGTGAACTGGGCCGAGGCGATCCTGTACCACGGCGCGAACATCGACGACTCCGACAGCGGTGCCGTCGCGAACACCGACGACTACCGCTCCACCTGCACCAAGGTCAACGCCACGACCTCGAACTGCAAGGCGAGCTACACCATCGACCCGGGCTACAACGCCTCCCTCAACAAGCTGGCCGGCAGCTGGAAGGTGTGGGCGATCGCCACCGGCAAGGACGCCGACCACGTCCAGAAGGACAACGCCAAGACCTTCCAGGTCCAGCGCCTGTCCAAGCTGACGGCCAACGCCGCGCCGGAGCCGGTGAAGAAGGGCAAGACCATCACGGTCACCGGCAAGCTCACCCGCGCCAACTGGGAGACCGGCACGTACGGGGGCTATGCCTCCCAGCCGGTGAAGCTCCAGTTCCGCAAGAAGGGCTCCAGCACCTACACCACGCTGAAGACCGTCAAGACGGACTCCAAGGGCAACCTGAAGACCACGACCACCGCGTCGGCCGACGGCTACTACCGCTACAGCTTCGCGGGCACCTCGACCACCCCGGCGGTCAGCGCCACGGGTGACTACATCGACGTGCAGTAACCCCGCACCGAGCAGGCAGGCAGGACGGTCTCGGCCCGGGTGTGCTTCGGTGCGCGCCCGGGCCGGGTCATGTAGGCGGGCCGGACCTTCCGGATCTGCTCATCGGCTTGCAATACAAGCCAAAAAACTATCGATTCTCGCCATCTCGCGTACAACCAGTGGGAGTGGGCGCGGGTCTGATCACCGAGTCAACAGACTCCATGATCACTTGGGCCCCGTGCCCACCTTTCTCCACTTGGGGAACGCACATGCGTATTCGTGCCACCGTGGCCGCCGCCTCCGGCGCCCTGGCCCTCTCCGCCTTCGCCGTGCCGACCGCGCACGCCGACGCCTCCTCCTACCGCGCGGAGGCCGCCGCCGCCGTCTCGCACGCCGCTTCCGGCAAGACGGCGTTCACCGCCACCACGGCCGCGGACCTGGACGTCACCTTCTCGAACTTCAAGGTCGCCAAGGCGATCAAGGTCGGCACCACCAACCACGTCGCCACCACGGTCACCTACACGCTGACCCACGGCGCCGACGTCGACATCACCTCCGAGGACTTCGCCAACGGCCCCTTCCTCTACAAGGGCTCCTCCGACGCCCCGGACAACGTGCTCTTCGGCGACGACCCGGCGACCTGCACCGCGACCTCGGCGACCACCGCCGACTGCAAGGGCAACATCGACATCTACCCGGGCCCGGACGACGAGGAGCTGTGGAACTCGGACGCCGGCACCTGGCACGGCGGCGCCCTGGCCCTCAACTACACCACCGAGGACACCGCCGCCCAGTTCGGCCTCGGCACCACCCTGGTGCAGCGCTACTCGAAGCTGACGGTCAACGCCTCGCCGGAGCCGGTGAAGAAGGGCAAGACCATCACGGTCACCGGCAAGCTCACCCGTGCCAACTGGGAGGACCACAAGTACCACGGCTACACCAACCAGTCCGTCACGCTCCAGTTCCGCAAGAAGGGCTCCAGCACCTACACCACGCTGAAGACCGTCAAGACGGACTCCACGGGCAGCCTGAAGACCACGACCACCGCGTCGGCCGACGGCTACTTCCGGTACAGCTTCGCGGGCACCTCGACCACCCCGGCGGTCAACGCCGCGGGTGACTACGTCGACGTGCAGTAAGCGGCAAGCGGCAAGCGGCAAGCGGCAAGCGGCAAGCGGCAAGCGGCAGGACCAGGCAGGACCAGGCAGGACCAGCAGGACTAGGCAGGAAAGCGGCGGTCGACCCACTTCCACAGGAACTCCAGGGCGACCGCCGCCACCGCCGAGACGGCGACCGCCGTCCAGGGCATCGTGAGGCCCACCAGCCTGAGGGCGAAGAAGGTCTGCAGCGCGGGAACGACCAGGACGCAGACGAACGCCACGCCCATCGAGACCACCAGGGCCACCCGCCACCAGGTGTAGGGGCGGGCGATGATCGCCAGGACCCACATGGAGATCAGGAAGAGGGTCAGGGTGGCCGCGCTGGTCTCCGCCTCCAGGGAGCCGGCGCCGGTGTAGTGGTGCCGGGCGACGAGGTACATCACGAAGGTCGCCACCCCCGCCACCAATCCGCCCGGCACCGCGTACCGCATCACACGCCGTACGAAGTGCGGGCGGGCGCGCTCCTTGTTCGGCGCGAGGGCGAGGAAGAAGGCCGGGACACCGATGGTGAGGGTGGACAGCAGGGTCAGGTGCCGCGGGAGGAAGGGGTACTGGACGCCCCAGCACACCACCAGGACGGCCAGCAGCACCGAGTAGACCGTCTTGACCAGGAACAGGGACGCGACCCGGGTGATGTTCCCGATGACCCGCCGGCCCTCCGCGACCACCGACGGCAGCGTGGCGAAGCTGTTGTCCAGCAGCACGATCTGCGCCACCGCGCGGGTCGCCTCGGAGCCCGATCCCATCGACACGCCGATGTCGGCGTCCTTCAGGGCCAGTACGTCGTTCACGCCGTCGCCGGTCATCGCGACCGTGTGCCCGTTCGACTGGAGCGCGCCGACCATCTCCCGCTTCTGCTGCGGGGTGACCCGGCCGAAGACGGTCGCCCCGTCCAGCGCGTGCGCCATCTCCTGCCGCTCGGCGGGCAGCCGGCGCGCGTCGACCGCCGTGCCGTCGAGCCCGAGCTTGGCGGCGACGGCGCCCACCGAGACCGCGTTGTCACCCGAGATGACCTTGGCGCGGACGTCCTGGTCGGCGAAGTAGCGCAGGGTGTCGGCGGCATCGGGCCGCAGCCGCTGCTCCAGTACGACGAGGGCGGCGGGCGAGGCCTCCGCGGTGACATCGGGGGCGTCCAGGTCGTCCCGGGCCGCGCGGGCCAGCAGCAGCACGCGCAGCCCCTGCTCGTTGAGCCGCTCGGTCTCGGCCAGCGCCGGATCGCCGGCCGGCAGCAGCACATCGGGCGCGCCGAGCAGCCAGGCGCTGGTCTCGCCGTCGCCCTCGCTGAACCTGGCGCCGCTGTACTTGCGGACGGAGGAGAAGGGCAGCGACTCCACGCAGCGCCACTCCTCGCTGTCCGGGTAGGCGTCGATGATCGCGCGGAGCGAGGCGTTGGGACGCGGGTCGGACTCGCCGAGCGCACCGAGCACCCGCCGTACGTAGTCCTCGTCGTACCCGTCGAGGGCACGCAGCTCCGTGACGTCCATGCCGCCCTCGGTGAGCGTGCCCGTCTTGTCCAGGCAGACGGTGTCCACGCGGGCGAGGCCCTCGATGGCGGGGAGCTCCTGCACGAGGCACTGCTTGCGGCCGAGCCGGATGACGCCGATCGCGAAGGCGACCGAGGTGAGGAGCACCAGGCCCTCCGGGACCATCGGGACGATGCCGCCGACGGTCCGGGCGACCGAGTCCTTCAACGCGTGCCGCTCGGCCACGAGCTGGCTGATGACGAGGCCGACGGCGGTCGGGAGCATCATCCAGGTGACGTACTTGAGGATGGTCGAGATGCCGGAGCGCAGCTCGGAGTGGACCAGCGTGAAGCGGGAGGCCTCCTCGGCGAGCTGCGCGGCGTAGGCCTCGCGGCCGACCTTCGTCGCCCGGAAGGCGCCGCCGCCCGCGACGACGAAACTGCCGGACATGACGTGGTCGCCGGGCGCCTTGACGACGGGGTCGGCCTCGCCGGTGAGGAGCGACTCGTCGATCTCCAGGCCGTCGGCCTCGACGCACTCGCCGTCCACGACGACCCTGTCGCCGGGCCCGATCTCGATGAGATCGCCGAGCACGATCTCGGACGTCCGCACCTCGGTCGAGACGCCGTCACGGCGCACGGTCGGTCTGACCTCGCCGATGACGGCCAGCGAGTCCAGCGTCTGCTTCGCGCGCCACTCCTGGAGGATGCCGATGCCGGTGTTGGCGAGGATGACGAACCCGAAGAAGCTGTCCTGGATCGGCGCGACGAACAGCATGACCAGCCAGAGCACGCCGATGATGGCGTTGAAGCGGGTGAAGACGTTCGCGCGGACGATCTCGCCGAGGGACCGGCTGCTGCGCACGGGGACGTCGTTGACCTCACCGCGCGCGGTGCGTTCGGCCACCTCGGCCCGGGTCAGCCCGCCGGCCCCGGCCGACATGCGCAGTCGGGCATCGGCCGCGTCGATGTGCGTCATGTCTCCGACGGTACGGGTACGCAGCCCCGGCTGCCCCCGGGTTCCCCACGACGCCCGCCAGCTGGTCGGTTTCCCCGGAAACCGTGCGACCGGCTCGCAGCGCACGGTGATCGCGCAGACAGCCGCAGCGGTGTTCCAGCGGTGTTCGGCGGCACCCATTCGGTGATGTTCTTCTACATCCAGGCCGCGACCGCACTGATCCTCATCCTGGCGGCCAACACCGCCTTCAACGGTTTCCCGCTGCTGTCGGCGATCCTGGCCGAGCACCGCTACCTGCCCCGGCGGCTGTACACCCGCGGGGACCGGCTGGCGTTCTCCAACGGCATCAGACCACCTACCTGCGGGTACACCTCGCCAACCTCCGCCGCAAGCTCGAACCCGAGCCCTCCAAGCCCCGCTACCTCATCACCGAGCCCGGTATCGGCTACCGCTTCACTCCCGACATCCCCGACTGACTCCCCTCACACCCGGGTGCAGGCAGCGCAGTCTCCGCCGGGGTCCGGGGCGGAGCCCCGGGCGTCAAGGACGGGCGGGTGGGGGAACCTCCGCCGCCCGCTTGATCGCCGCGTCGCGCCGCCGCACGTACCACACCCCGATGAGCCCGAGTCCGCCCCCGGCCAGACAGGTCCAGATCCACCAGGCATGGCCATGGTCGGCGTACCAGCCGTAGAAAGGGAGCTGGGCGAGGAAGAGGACGAACCAGACGATCGTGCCGCCGGTGACCGTGGCGACCACGGGGCCTTCCAGCGGCTCCGGGGCCTCGTGCTTGGGGGTCCACTTCTCCATGCGCACAGCTTACGAGGCGATCAGGTCTACGCGCGGAGATAGCGCCAACCGGGTTATATGTTCATACTGAAACAGTTTGTGTCTGGCAGCTTATGTTCGTAGGAACCACCAATCGGGCCAGGGGAATGCCCGCCGGTGAAGGAAAGGTCACGCATGTCCACCTCGGCCCCTGCCCCGGAGCAGTCGGGCAACGCGCCCGCCCACGGCGCGCTCGACCGCTTCTTCAGGATCTCGGAGCGCGGCAGCACGCTGCCGCGCGAGGTCCGCGGCGGTTTCGCCACCTTCTTCGCGATGGCGTACATCATCGTGCTGAACCCGATCATCCTCGGCAGCGCGAAGGACGTGTACGGCCATCAGCTCGACCACGGGCAGCTGGTCACGGCCACCGCCGTCACCGCCGCCTTCACGACCCTGCTCATGGGCGTCATCGGCAACGTGCCGATCGCCCTCGCGGCCGGTCTCGGCGTCAACTCGGTCGTCGCCCTCCAGCTCGCGCCCCGCATGTCCTGGCCGGACGCGATGGGCATGGTCGTCCTCGCCGGGTTCGTCGTCATGCTGCTCGTCGCCACCGGCCTGCGCGAGCGCGTGATGAACGCGGTGCCCTACAGCCTGCGCAAGGCGATCTCCATCGGTATCGGCCTGTTCATCATGTTGATCGGCCTCGTCGACTCCGGCTTCGTCAGCCGTATCCCGGACGTCGCCCAGACCACCGTCCCGCTCCAGCTCGGCGGCGACGGTCACCTCAACGGCTGGCCGGTGCTGGTCTTCATCCTGGGCACCCTGCTCACCCTCGCGCTGATCGTGCGCAAGGTCTCCGGGGCGATCCTGATCTCCATCGTGTCGATGACCGTGCTGGGCCTGGTCGTCGACACGGTCGCGCACGTGCCCAGCTGGGGCCTCACCACCCCGAAGTGGCCGGGCAACCCGCTCGCCACCCCCGACTTCGGGCTCATCGGCCAGGTCAGCCTCTTCGGCGGCTTCGGCAAGGTCGGCGTGCTGACCGGCGTCCTGTTCGTCTTCACCGTGCTGCTGTCCTGCTTCTTCGACGCCATGGGCACGATCATGGGCGTCAGCGACGAGGCCAAGCTCACGGACGCGCAGGGCCAGATGCCCGGCATCAACAAGGTGCTGTTCGTGGACGGCATCGCCGTCGCCGCCGGTGGCGCCAGCTCCTCCTCGGCCACCACCTGCTTCGTGGAGTCCACCGCCGGTGTCGGCGAGGGCGCCCGCACCGGCTTCGCCAACATCGTCACCGGCGCGCTGTTCGCCGTCTCCCTGTTCCTGACCCCGGTCGCCACGATGGTCCCGTCCCAGGCGGCCACCCCGGCGCTGATCGCGGTCGGCTTCCTGATCCTGGCCGGCTCCGTCAGGGAGATCGACTGGACCGACTACACCCTCGCCATGCCGGCCTTCGTGACGATGGTGATGATGCCGTTCACCTACTCCATCACCAACGGCATCGGCATGGGCTTCATCACCTTCGTGGTACTGCGCCTGGCGGCCGGCCGCGGCCGGGAGATCCCCGTACCGATGTACGTCGTCTCCGCCGTCTTCGCCTTCTACTACCTGATGCCGGCCCTCGGCCTCACCTGAGCGGCCTTCCCGCCGCCCGCCCCCGGGGCACGTGCCCCCATCGGTCACGTGCCCCCATCGGTCACGTGACCCCGTAGAACCTCTCCGTCTCCTCGACAGCGGTCTGGAACCGCTCGTCGAAGTCGTTCCGAATGAGCGTCCGGACCACATAGTCCTGGACGCTCATTCCTCTTCTGGCGGCGTGCTGACGGAGCCGTTCGAGCAGCTCGTGGTCTATGCGCAGGCTGAGCACACTGGTCCCCATGTGGACGAGGGTCCCCGCGCCCTTCGGCGCGTTACGTCACGTTCCGCACCAGGATCACCCGAATGAGTGATATTGGCTTGCAGTGGCCAGCGTCACGGCGTCAGTTCGCGCCCCCGGTGGTCTTTAGCGAGAGTAATGAGTTACGCTAAAGAACATGCCGGACCTAACCCATGGCGACGACGCTGCCGCCGTGAACGCACTGCGCTCCGCCGTGATGCGACTCTCCCGTCGCCTCAAGCACCAGCGCGTCGACGAGTCGCTCAGCCCCACCGAGATGTCGGTGCTGGGCACCCTTTCCAACTGCGGCAGCGCCACCCCGGGCGAACTCGCCCGCAAGGAGCACGTGCAGCCGCCCTCGATGACCCGCATCGTGGCCCTGCTCGAGGCCAAGGAACTGGTCCGCCTGGAACCGCACCCCGAGGACCGGCGCCAGAAGGTCGTCACCAAGACCGAACAGGCCGAGACGATGCTCGAGGAGAGCCGTCGCAAGCGCAACGCCTTCCTGGCCGGCCTGGTCGACGGCCTCGACGAGGACGAGTGGGCCAAGCTGCGCGCCGCCGCCCCCGTGCTGGAGAAACTCGCACACCTCTGAGTACCGGGCCCCACCGCCGAGTGCGGCCGGTACCCGGCACCCCGTACCCCTCGCAAGGAGGCGAACCCTGTTGAGTTCGGGACCCGGAGCAGCTTCCGCCCCCGCGCCGACCACCCACGACTCCCCGCCCGCGCCCCGGCGCAGATCCTCGATGTTCAGCTCGCTGAAGATCCGGAACTACCGCCTCTTCTTCCTCGGCCAGGTCGTCTCCAACACCGGCACCTGGATGCAGCGCATCGCCCAGGACTGGCTCGTCCTCAGCCTCACCGGCTCCTCCGCGGCCGTCGGCATCACCACGGCCCTGCAGTTCCTGCCGATGCTGCTCTTCGGCCTGTACGGCGGCGTCCTCGTCGACCGCCTGCCCAAGCGCCCCGCACTGCTGGTCACCCAGGCGTCGATGGCCCTCACCGGCCTGGCGCTCGCCGCGCTCACCCTCACCGGCCACGTCCAGGTCTGGCACGTCTACCTCGCCGCCTTCGCCGTCGGCCTCGCCACGGTCGTCGACAACCCGGCCCGCCAGTCCTTCGTCTCCGAGATGGTCGGCCCCGAGCAGCTGCAGAACGCGGTCAGCCTGAACTCGGCCAACTTCCAGTCCGCCCGGCTGGTCGGCCCCGCCGTCGCGGGCGTCATGATCACCGGTGTCGGCACCGGCTGGGCCTTCCTCTTCAACGGCCTCTCGTTCGTCGCGCCCATCGCCGGTCTGCTGCTGATGCGCGCCCGAGAGCTGCACGTCGTCGAGCGGACGCCGAGGGGGAAGGGCCAGCTCCGCGAGGGCCTGCGCTATGTCGCCGGCCGCCCGGACCTCGTCTGGCCGATCGTCCTGGTCGGCTTCATCGGCACCTTCGGCTTCAACTTCCCCGTCTGGCTCTCCGCCTACGCCGACGACGTGTTCCATTCCGGCGCCGGCGCCTACAGCCTCTTCAACACCCTCATGGCGGTCGGCTCCCTGGTCGGCGCCCTGCTCGCCGCCCGGCGCGGCACGGCCCGGCTGCGGGTGCTGATCGCGGCCGCCGCGGCCTTCGGCGCACTGGAGACCGTGGCCGCGCTGGCCCCTTCGTACTGGCTGTTCGCGCTGCTCATGGTCCCGATCGGGATCTTCGGCCTGACGGTCAACGTCACCGCGAACACCGCCGTCCAGATGGCCACCGACCCGGCCATGCGCGGCCGGGTGATGGCCCTGTTCATGATGGTCTTCATGGGCGGTACGCCGCTGGGCGCCCCGGTCGTCGGCTGGGTCACCGACACCTACGGCGCCCGCATCGGCTTCGCCCTCGGCGGCGTCGTCTCGGCCGCCGCCGCCGTCACCGTCGGCCTGGTCCTGGCCCGCATCGGCGGCCTGCGCCTGTCGGTGGGCTGGCACCACGGCCACCCGCGGGTCCGGTTCGTACCGCGCGAGCGGGAGCGGCTGGCGACCGCGGCCTGAGGAGGGGACCGGGGCGGCGCGATGCCTGAGGGCGCTGTTCCGCCCCCTGGTGTCACCCTGGTGGGTATGAGACTGTTCGCCGCCGTGCTGCCCCCGGAGCAAGCCGTCACCGAACTCGCCGCCGTGGTCGACGAGCTGCGGAAGCTGCCCGGCGCCGGCGGCCTGCGCTGGACGGGCCGCCCCGGCTGGCACTTCACCCTCGCCTTCTACGGCGAGGTCGAGGAAGAGGTCGTGCCGGACCTGGCGGCCCGCCTGGAGCAGGCGGCCGTCCGCACGACCTCCTTCCCGCTGGCGCTGCGGGGCGGCGGCCAGTTCGGGCACGGCAGGGCGCTCTGGGCGGGCGCCGAGGGCGGCCTGCCGAACCTGCGCCTGCTGGCCGAGCGCTCGGAGGCGGCGGCCCGGAAGGCGGGGGTGGCGATGGGGGAGCACCGGCGCTACAAGGCCCACCTGACCGTGGCCCGCAGCCGGAGCGCGGTGGACGTACGGGCACACGTCGAGACGCTCGCCGGCTTCGCCGGCCGCACCTGGACCGTCGGCGAGCTGGTGCTGGTCCGCAGCCACCTGCCGAGGTCCGGGGTGCCCGGGGAGCAGCCCCGGTACGAGGCCGTCGAGCGCTGGGCACTAGGGCCTGTCTGACCATTCCCGTCTGCCGCGCGACGCCCTGCACGCTCCCCCAGAGGGGGTGCCCCCACTCGCCGCACCGGGCACACACCCAGGTACATCCGTACGTGGGTGCATGCCCGGCACTCCCCCCAGCCTCCGGCCGGGGGGGACCCCCAGAGCACGACCTGACGCCGCGCGGCCGCCCTCCGGGCGACGACGGGAAGGGTCGGACAGGCCCTGGGCGGGGGCACCGGTGCGGCCGGTTAGGCTCGGACCCGTGGACCCGAAAACCCGTAACCGGATCATGGCCTGTGCGCTCGTGCTGATGTTCGTGGCGGTGGCGGTGGCGGCGGCGGTCGGAAAGTAGACCGTGGACCGTTGACCGGCAGGCCGTCGTCGGCGTGCCGTGACCGGCGGCCTCGGACCGCCGCCGCCGCGCCGCATGCCGGGCCTGCTACCAGGCGAAGGCCTCGGGCGACGGTCCCGGACCCGGGAAGATCTCGTCCAGCCCGGTCAGCACCTCCTGAGACAGCTCCAGCTCGACGGCCCGCACGGCGGACTCCAGCTGCTCGGCTGTGCGCGGCCCCACGATCGGACCGGTCACCCCGGGCCGGGTGAGCAGCCACGCGAGCGCGACCTCGCCCGGCTGGAGGCCGTGCTTGTCGAGGAGGTCCTCGTAGGCCTGGACCTGCTCGCGGATGGCGGGATCGGCGAGGGCGTCGGCGGACCGTCCGTTCGCCCTGCGTCCGCCCTCGACCTCCCTCTTGATGACCCCGCCCAGCAGCCCGCCGTTCAGCGGCGACCAGGGGATCACCCCGAGCCCGTAGTCCTGCGCGGCCGGGATCACCTCCATCTCGGCGCGGCGCTCGATGAGGTTGTACAGGCACTGCTCACTGACCAGCCCGATCGTGCCGTTCCGCCGGGCGGCGATCTCGTTCGCCTGGGCGATCTTGTAGCCGGGGAAGTTGGAGGAACCGACGTACAGGATCTTGCCCTGCTGTACCAGGACGTCGATGGCCTGCCAGATCTCCTCGAACGGCGTGCTGCGGTCGACGTGGTGGAACTGGTACACGTCGATGTAGTCGGTCCGCAGCCGCTTCAGGCTGGCGTCCACCGCGCGCCGGATGTTCAGCGCCGAGAGCTTGTCGTGGTTGGGCCAGGCCTCGCCGTCGGCGGCCATGTTGCCGTAGACCTTGGTGGCGAGGACGACCTTGTCACGCCGGTCGCCGCCCTTGGCGAACCAGTTGCCGATGATCGATTCGGTACGGCCCTTGTTCTCGCCCCACCCGTAGACGTTCGCGGTGTCGAAGAAGTTGATGCCCGCGTCCAGCGCCGCGTCCATGATCGCGTGGCTGTCCGCTTCCTCCGTCTGCGGGCCGAAGTTCATGGTGCCGAGGACGAGTCGGCTGACCTTGAGTCCGGTACGCCCGAGCTGCGTGTATTCCATGGGGCACAAGCCAACGGCTTGGAGTGCGCTCTATGCAAGCGGTTGCCGGAAGGTGTGCCGAGTGGTGGGGGTCGTCCGGCCGGCCCGCTCTGGGGGTCCCCCCGGCCGAAGGCTGGGGGAGTGCCGGGCATGCACCCACGTACGGGATGTACCTGGGTGTGTGCCCGGTGCGGCGAGTGGGGGCACCCCCTCTGGGGAGCGTGCAGGGCGTCGCGCGGCAGACGGGAATGGTCAGACAGGCCCTAGGGGGCTACGAGCGGCCCCGGGGGTCACGAGGCGTACGCCCCGCCCACCCCCCACTCCCGCCACATCGCCTCCGCGAACGCCCCCGCCAGCTTCCGCTCACCGCTCTCGTTCGGGTGGGTGCCGTCGTAGGTGTCGGTGTGGAAGTCGTACGACGCCGGGATCGCGGCCATGAGCAGCGGGGACGCCGCTTCGTCCAGGTCCGCGACCGTCTTCTCCAGCAGCTCGTTGAAGCGCGCCACCTGCGCGGCGAAGGTGTCGTCCGCCGCGGCCCGGACGTTCGGGATCACCGGCAGCAGCACCATCCGCACCCGCGGGTTCGCCTCCCGCGCGCTCGCCACGAACGCCCGGACGTTGTCCGCCGTCTGCTCGGCGTTCGTGTAGAAACCGAGGTCGATCAGGCCCAGGGAGACCAGCAGGACGTCCGCCCGGCAGTCGCGCACGGCCTCGCCGACCAGCGGGACCATGTGGGCCCAGCCCTCGCCCCAGCCGGCCAGGTGGGCGCGGGGGAAGTCGGGGTCGGCGTACGCGTACGAGGTCGGGGCGTTTGTCGTCGTGTCGTAGAGCGTCTCGCGCGGGCCGACGAAGGTGAAGGGGCCGTCGTGGGTGGCGCGGAGGTGCTGCCACAGCCGGTGGCGCCACGTGTGGTCGCCCGCGCTTCCGATCGTCATGGAGTCACCGACGGGCATGAACCTGAGCATCCGCTCATGATGAACGATCACGGGACCGGGTGGGATGTGAGGCCCACCACGCCCGCCGTACGCCCCCCGGTCGGCCGTCCGTCCCTCAACGGCCCGCCGGGATGGCAGGCTTGGAGCCATGCGCCGATCGCTCGCCCTGCTCGCCGGGGTCCTGCTCACGGGTGTGTTCGCCGTGCCCGCCTCCGCCGACGCCGCCGGTGCCGGTGACCAGGGGTTCACGATCAAGGACTCGCGGATCACCGAGTCCAGCGGCCTGGCCGCCTCCCACCTGCACCCCGGGATCTACTGGACGCACAACGACAGCGACGACGGCCCGTACCTCTACGCCGTGGACAGCCGGACCGGGAAGACCGTCGCCACGGTGACCCTGAAGGGCATCGGCTCGCCGCGGGACGTGGAGGCGATCTCCATCGGGCCCGGGAACCAGATCTACGTCGGGGACATCGGTGACAACCTCGGCGGCAAGTGGCCGTACGTCTGGATCTACAAGCTGCCCGAGCCGAAGGTGCTGAAGGACCAGACGGTCCCGGCCACGCAGTACGTCGTCAAGTACGAGAACGGGCCCCGGGACGCCGAGTCGCTGCTCGTCCACCCCAAAACCGGGCGGGTCTACATCATCGACAAGAAGGAGGACGGGGGTCACCTGTACGAAGGGCCGGCCCGGCTCTCCTCCTCCGGCAGCAACATCTTCCAGCCCGTCGCCACCATCGACCTGTGGGCGACGGACGCCGCCTTCTCGCCCAACGGCCGGCAGCTCGCCGTGCGCGGCTACTTCGGCGGCATCTACTACGACTGGAACGGCGGGAAGATCCAGCGGCGCGGGCGGCTGGACGTGCCCCTGCAGGGGCAGGGGGAGTCCGTGAGCTACTCGCCCGACGGGACCAAGCTGATGTACGGCAGCGAGGGCGCCGGCAGCTCCGTGCAGGCGCAGGACGCGCCCGGCGGCGCCTCGTCCGGCAAGGGCTCGTCGGACCAGGGGGGTTCCGCGTCCGGGGGTGGGGGCGAGGAGGGTGGCGGTGCCACCGACGGCTTCAAGGCGGGCGCCGTCGCCGTCGCCGCGGGGGTCCTCGCCCTCTTCGGGCTGAGGCGGCTGCGGCGGCGGGGCTGAAACAGACCGCGACGCGATGTCTTGACGTGAGCATGGTGGCTCAGTTTGCTGGTGGTGCGCGGTGCATGGGAGCGCTCCCATCTGTTCCGGGGCCGCGCCTCCTCCGAGAGGACCCAGCACATGTTCCGCAGCTTGCGAAGGGCGCTGTGCACTGCCGCGGCGGCGCTCCTCATCCCCCTGGCCGGGGTGCAGACGGCACATGCCGACAGCGCCGCCGCCCCCGGAGCCGGCTACTGGCACACCAGCGGCCGGCAGATCCTGGACGCGGCCGGGCAGCCGGTCCGGATCGCCGGGATCAACTGGTTCGGCTTCGAGACCAGCAACAACGTGGTGCACGGCCTCTGGTCACGCGACTACAAGAGCATGATCGACCAGATGAAGTCACTGGGCTACAACACGATCCGGCTGCCCTACAGCGACGACATCTTCAAGAGTTCCACCGTCCCCAACAGCATCGACTTCTCCAGCGGCAAGAACGCCGACCTCCAGGGGCTCAACTCCCTCCAGGTCATGGACAAGATCGTGGCGTACGCCGGGCAGGACGGTCTGAAGGTCATCCTCGACCGGCACCGGCCCGACGCCGGCGGCCAGTCGGCGCTCTGGTACACCTCGAGCGTCCCCGAGTCGACCTGGATCGCCGATCTGAAGTCCCTGGCGGCGCGCTACAAGGGCCAGGACACCGTCATCGGCATCGACCTGCACAACGAACCCCACGACCCCGCCTGCTGGGGCTGCGGCGACCAGGCCACCGACTGGCGGCTCGCCGCCCAGCGCGGGGGCAACGCCGTCCTCTCCGTCAACCCGGACCTGCTGATCTTCGTCGAGGGCGTGCAGACGTACAACGGCGTCTCCGGCTGGTGGGGCGGCAACCTGATGGGCGTCGCCCAGTACCCGGTGCAGCTCAGCGTGGCCGCCCGGGTCGTGTACTCCGCCCACGACTACGCCACCAGCGTCGCCCAGCAGAGCTGGTTCAGCGATCCCGCGTTCCCCGCCAACATGCCGGGCATCTGGGACAAGTACTGGGGCTATGTCTTCAAGCAGAACATCGCCCCCGTGTGGGTCGGAGAGTTCGGGACCACCCTCCAGTCGACCGTGGACCAGAAGTGGCTGGCCGCCCTGGTGAGCTACCTGCGGCCCACCTCGACGTACGGCGCCGACAGCTTCCACTGGACCTTCTGGTCCTGGAACCCCGACTCCGGTGACACCGGCGGGATCCTCAAGGACGACTGGGCGACCGTCGACACCGTGAAGGACGGCTACCTGGCGAGCGTCAAGGCGTCACTGTTCCCGGGGACGGGCGGCGGAAACGGCGGTGGCGGAGGCGGGAGCGGCAGCGCCTCGTGCGGCGCCACCTATACCGTCAGCAGCGACTGGGGCAGCGGCTTCAACGCCGAGGTGAAGGTCACCAACACCGGGACCACGGCGCTGAGCGGCTGGAAGGTGACCTGGACCTTCAGCGGGTCGCAGCAGGTCACCAGCGCGTGGAACGCGTCGTACACGCAGACCGGCGCGGCGGTCACGGCCGTCAACGCCGACCACAACGGCTCGGTCGCCGCGGGTGCTTCGGCGAGCTTCGGCTTCAGCGGCGCGCCCGGTGGCGGGGGAGTGCCCACGCTGACGTGCACGGCGGCATGAGCAGGAGCGACCTGAGAAGGGCGCCATGAGAAAGGGCGCCCGGTGGTCACCGGGCGCCCTCCTCGTCGTACGTACCGACGTACCGTCGACGACTACAGCTCGTCGGTCACAGCTCGACGACTACAGCTCGACGACTACAGCTCGTCGGTCACAGCGTCGCGGTCACAGCTTCTCGATCACGTAGTCGACGCACTTCGTCAGCGCCTCGACGTCCGCCGGGTCGATCGCCGGGAACATCGCGATGCGCAGCTGGTTGCGGCCGAGCTTGCGGTAGGGCTCGGTGTCGACGATGCCGTTGGCGCGCAGCACCTTGGCGACGGCCGCCGCGTCGATCTCCTCGGAGAAGTCGATCGTGCCGATGACCTGGGAGCGCTTGACCGGGTCGGAGACGAACGGGGTGGCGTACTTGGACTCGTCCGCCCAGCTGTACAGGCGGGTCGAGGAGTCCTTGGTGCGGCCGGTGGAGAAGGCCAGGCCGCCCTGGCCGTTGAGCCACTCCAGCTGCTGGTTGAGCAGGAAGAGGGTGGCGAGGGCCGGGGTGTTGTACGTCTGGTTCTTGCGGGAGTTGTCGATCGCCGTGGGGAGCGAGAAGAACTCCGGGACGTGGCGGCCGGACGCGTGGACGCGCTCGGCGCGCTCGATGGCGGCGGGGGAGAAGACGCCGATCCACAGGCCGCCGTCGGAGGCGAAGGACTTCTGCGGGGCGAAGTAGTAGACGTCGGTCTCGGCGATGTCGACCGGGAGGCCGCCGGCGCCGGAGGTGGCGTCCACGAGGACGAGCGCGCCCTCGTCGGCACCGGTCACGCGCTTGATCGGCATGGCGACGCCGGTGGAGGTCTCGTTGTGGGTGAAGGCGTAGACGTCGACGCCCGCCTCGGCCCGCGCCTCGGGGTGGCTGCCGGGGTCGGCGGCGATCACGGTGGGCTCGGCCAGCCAGGGGGCGAGCCCCGCCGCCTTGGCGAACTTGGAGGAGAACTCGCCGAAGCTGAGGTGCTGGGACTTGTTCTCGATCAGTCCGTGGGTGGCGATGTCCCAGAAGGCGGTGGAGCCGCCGTTGCCGAGGACGACCTCGTAGCCCTCCGGGAGGGAGAACAGGGAGCTGATGCCTTCGCGGACCTGACCCACGAGGTTCTTGACCGGGGCCTGGCGGTGCGAGGTGCCGAGCAGCGAGCTGCCGGTCGCGGCGAGCGCGTCCAGCGCCTCGGTGCGCACCTTGGAGGGGCCTGCGCCGAAACGTCCGTCGGCGGGCTTGATGTCAGCGGGAATCTGGATGTCGGCCACGAGTCGGAGGGTATCCGGTGGGCCAAACCGGACGGAAACATGTCCGTCGGATGAGACGAGACCGCCGCACGGTGAACTTGTGGGGTTGTACGACGGTACGTGCGGGGATGTGGACAACCCGGGGTGACTGTGCGTGAGCGGATGCATCCTGGGCGCATGACGGATCACGGGCCCCGAGGGGGAGCCGGGCGGGGCGGTCGGAGGCGCGTTTCTCAGGTTCCTCAAAGAAACCGCGGGTTTCCCCAAGCGGCTCCCAGGTTCACCAAGCAACTCTCAGCTTCTCCAAGAGAGTTCACAGCGCTCCTTTGCCATTTTTGCCGTTCCGGCCCATGAGAAGTGTGTAGGTTTCCTGGTGTCGGGTTCCGGACGCGGAATTCAGCACCTCACGTACAGCGCTACACAAAGGAGTCGGAAATGAGCCTCAAGAAGCTCGCCCCGCTGCCCCCGAAGCCGAAGTCGAAGCAGCTGCCTCCCCCGCCGAAGCCGAAGCCCAAGAAGAAGCACGGGTCCGCGCCTGCTCCCAAGCCGCTGCCCGGCCAGGGCCGCTGAACCGGCTGACCGGTCGGCCCGGCTGACCGAGTGAAAAAAGAAAAGGGGTCGATGGTGCGCCGTCGGCCCCTTTTTCTTGGTTCCGCAATTCCGGAGAAGAGAAGCGGAGAGGGGACGGTAGATGAACCTGGAAGAGGATGAGGACGAGGAGTACGAATACGAGGACACGCCCACGATTCCCGCCCGTACCGCATTTCGTCGCTTCTGGCCGCTGACCAGGGGCCTGCGCCGCTGGCTCGTGGTCGTCTGGATCTGCACCGTGCTCGCCGCACTGGCCGAGACCGAGGCCATCCTGCTGTTCGGCGACCTCACGGACAACGCCCTGGAAAAGGGGTCGCTGGCCGCGTTCTGGTCCCCGGCGGTCAAGTGGCTGGGCATCGCCGCGGTCGGCGCGGCCGTCGCGTACGCGGGCAACTCCCTCGCCGCCTGGGCGACCGAGCGCTTCGTGATGCGGCTGCGCGAGCACGTCTTCGACCATGTGCAGCAGCTGCCCCCGCACTTCTTCCAGCGGCACCGCCAGGGCGACCTGCTCTCCCGTCTGACCAGTGACGTCGAGGCGATCGAGACGATGGTCGTGTCGGGTCTCGTCGGCGCCGCCTCCGCCGCCTTCTCCGCCCTGTTCTACGCCGCCGCCGCGTTCTGGCTGCGCTGGGACCTGGCCGCCGCCACCTTCGTCCTCGCCCCCCTCTTCTGGCTCGCGGCCCGCCGCTTCTCCGGCGCCATCAAGGACGTCTCGCGCGAGGGCCGGGTCGCCGACGGCGCGATCACCTCGGTGGTCGAGGAATCCCTCGGCAACATCGTGCTCACCCAGGCCTACGGCCGCCGGGACGCGGAGCGCCGCCGCCTCGACGAGGAGGCGACCGCCTGGTTCCACGCCTCGGTCCGTTCGACACGGCTGAACGAGGCCTACGAGCAGCTGGTGCAGGTCATAGAGACGGTCTGCGTGCTCGCCGTGATCGGCATCGGTGCCTGGGAGATATCCACCGGCCGCATGACCCTCGGCCAGCTCCTCGCCTTCGCCGCCTTCCTCGGCTACCTGTACCCGCCGGTGCGCGGTCTGGCCCAGCTCGGCCTCACCGTGACGGCGGCCACGGCGGGCGCCGAGCGGCTCATCGAGATCCTGGACGTGCGGCCGGCGGTCACCGATCCCGGGCACGGCGGCGCGCGGACCGGCCGCCCCGACGGCACGGTCGAGGTGCGGAACGTGTGCTTCGGCTACCCCGGCACGGAGAACGCCGCCCTCAAGGACGTCTCCTTCACGGTCAGCCCCGGCGAGCTGGTGATCATCACCGGCCCGAGCGGCGCCGGCAAGTCCACGGTCTCCAAGCTGCTGCTGCGCTTCTACGACCCGGACGTGGGCGACCTGCTCCTCGACGGCGTGCCCCTGCGGGACTTCCCGCTGGCCCGGCTGCGCGAGTACGTCACCCTGCTGCCCCAGGAGACCCTGGTCCTGCACGACACCGTCCGCGCGAACATCGCCTGCGGCCGGCCCGGCGCCAGCGAGCAGGCGATCGAGGAGGCGGCGCGGGCGGCCGACGCCCACGACTTCATCGTCCGGCTCCCCGACGGCTACGACACCAGGGTCGACCCCCATTCCGCCCGCCTCTCCGGCGGCCAGCTCCAGCGCCTGGCGATCGCCCGCGCCATCCTGCGCGACGCTCCGGTCCTGGTACTGGACGAGCCCACGACGGGCCTGGACGCCATGGCGGCCCGCCGGGTCGTCAGGCCCCTGCGCCGTCTGATGAGCGGCCGTACGACGATCATGATCACCCATGACCTCAACCTCGCTCCCGACGCCGACCGCATCCTGGTCGTGGACCGGGGCCGCATCGTGGAGACGGGCCGTCACGAGGAACTGCTCGCGCGGGGCGGGGCGTACGCCCGACTGCACCGGTCGCAGAACAACGCGGTGATGGACACCGGGGAGCTGCGGTTGCCGCTGTCGCCGGCCACCCAGGAGGGGCCGTTCGCGCAGGTGGCGGAGGAAGCGGTGGAGCAGGGCGTGGCGCGGGGACACGCGGACGCGCCCGGGTACGCGCCCCACCCGCACGACGCGTACGCCGCCGCGGCGGTCTGGCCCGATCCCGCGTCCCAGCCCGCGTCCCAGCCCGCGTACGGGCCCGCGTACGGGCAGGCCTACGGCTACGGATACGGCCACGGATACGGCCACGACGCCCACGCCGGTGTGCCCGTCGCCTTCCCTGACGGCCGCCCCCTGTTCCGCGACGAGGCGGTCTACTACCCTGGACCTGAAAGTACATCGTGATGAACGATCACTGACCGCACCAGCCAGGACCGCCTGTGAACACCTCCCACGCCACCACTCCGTCGTCCCCGCCGGTCGTCTCCGGGGGCGGTGGCGGCGGTCCCCGCCGGTCCGGTTCGCTCGGGCCGGTCGGGCTGGTGCTGGCCGGAGGCATCTCCGTGCAGTTCGGCGGCGCCCTCGCGGTGACCCTGATGCCCCGGGCCGGCGCGCTCGGCGTGGTGACCCTGCGCCTGCTCGCGGCGGCGCTGGTCCTGCTGCTGGTCTGCCGCCCCCGGTTGCGGGGCCACTCGCGCACCGACTGGGGCACGGTGATCGTCTTCGGTGTCACGATGGGCGCGATGAACGGCCTCTTCTACGAGGCGGTGGCCCGGATCCCGCTGGGCGCGGCCGTCACCCTCGAGGTCCTCGGCCCCCTCGCCCTCTCCGTCCTGGCCTCCCGCCGCGCGATCAACGCGGTCTGGGCCGGGCTGGCCCTCCTCGGTGTCTTCCTCCTGGGCGGCGGGGGCTTCGGCGCCCTCGACCCGGCGGGCGCCGCCTTCGCGCTGGGCGCGGGGGCGATGTGGGCGGCGTACATCGTCTTCAGCGCCCGTACGGGCCGCCGCTTCCCCCAGGCGGACGGGCTGGCGCTGGCCATGGCGGTGGCGGCGCTGCTGTTCCTGCCGCTGGGCGTCGTCGCCTCGGGCGGCAGGCTCCTGGACCCGGTGACGGTCGGCCTGGGCTCGGCGGTCGCGCTCCTGTCCTCCGTCCTCCCCTACACCCTCGAACTCCTCGCCCTGCGCCGCCTGCCCGCCTCCGCCTTCGCCGTCCTCATGAGCCTGGAACCGGCCATCGCCGCGACGGCCGGCTTCCTGATCCTCGGCCAGGCCCTGTCGGCCCCGCAGGCGGTCGCCATCGCCCTGGTGGTCGCGGCGAGCATGGGCGCGGTGCGGACGCAGACGGGGCGGCGCGCGGTGGTGGCGCCGGACGCCTGAACGGCGCAGGCGCCGGGCGTGCGTCCGCCGGGTCCGTCACGCTCCTGACGGGGACGGAGCCGGCCGTCAGGGACCTGCGCGGCGCCTCCACTGCGGTCGCCGCCGCGGTGGCCACGGCCGCGGCGGAGGACGACGTCGCCCGGCCGACCTCGAGGGCGTGGACGCGGCCGTGCGCGAGGTGATGTGGACGCCCGCCTGCCCGCCGATCGAGGCCGTGTGACGGCAGGACCCTGAGGCGGCGAACGCCTCGCGGCACGGCGGGGACGAATTCATGCAAGCATGCTTGATTGTTTCTGCCCCCGCTGCCATGCTCCCCCCATGGCTGACCCGACGCCCGTGATCGACGATCTGTGTGCCGAGAGCAATGAACTCGACCTGCTCGTAGCCGAGTTGAGCAAAGAGCAGTGGGCGCTCCAGACGCCCGCCCCCGGCTGGACCGTCGCCCACCAGATCGCTCACCTCGCCTGGACCGACCACTCCGCCCTGCTCGCCGTCACCGATCAGGACGCCTTCGCCCGGGAGGTCGAGAAGGCGCTGGCCGCACCCGGGGACTTCGTCGACAACGGGGCGGAGGAAGGGGCCGCCAAGGAGCCCGCGCAGCTGCTCGCCGACTGGCGGGACGGGCGCAAGGCCCTGGCGGACGCCCTGCGCGCCGCGCCCGCCGGCGTACGGTTCCCCTGGTACGGGCCGCCCATGTCGGCCGCGTCCATGGCGAGCGCCCGGCTGATGGAGACCTGGGCGCACGGCCAGGACGTCGCCGACGCGCTCGGCGTGGCGCGCACCCCCACCGACCGGCTCCGGCACGTGGTGCGGCTCGGCGTGCGCACCCGTGACTTCGCCTTCGGGGTGCACGGACTGCCCGCGCCGTTCGAGGAGTTCCGCGTCGAACTGACCGCACCGTCCGGCGAGCTGTGGACGTACGGCCCCGAGGACGCCACCGACCGCGTCACCGGCCCGGCCGTCGACTTCTGCCTCCTGGTCACCCAGCGTGCGCACCGCGCCGATCTGGCGCTCCGGGCCGTCGGCCCCGACGCCGACCGCTGGCTGGACGTCGCCCAGGCCTTCGCGGGCCCGCCCGGCACCGGCCGCGCGCCGAAGGGCGGCGCCGCGTGACCTTGCGCATAGGCAACGCCTCCGGCTTCTACGGCGACCGCTTCGACGCCCTGCGCGAGATGCTCACCGGCGGCGAACTCGACGTCCTCACCGGCGACTACCTCGCCGAACTGACCATGCTCATCCTCGGCCGGGACCGCCTCAAGGACCCGGCCGCCGGCTACGCCCGCACGTTCCTGCGCCAGATGGAGGAGTGCCTCGGTCTCGCCCACGAACGCGGCGTCCGGATCGTCACCAACGCGGGCGGCCTCAATCCCGCCGGACTCGCCGACGCCGTACGGCGGCTGGCCGGCCGCCTCGGCGTCCCCGCCCGCGTCGCCCACGTCGAGGGCGACGACCTCAAGGCGAGCTTTCCCGACAGCCTCACCGCCAACGCCTACCTCGGCGGGTTCGGCATCGCCGCCTGCCTCCGCGAAGGCGCCGACGTCGTCGTCACCGGGCGGGTCACCGACGCGGCCCTCGTCACCGGGCCGGCCGCCGCCCACTTCGGCTGGCGGCCGGCCGACCACGACCGGCTCGCGGGCGCCGTCGTCGCCGGCCACGTCCTGGAATGCGGGGCGCAGGCGACCGGCGGCAACTACGCCTTCTTCCGGCCCCGCCGGCAGGACCTGCGCCGCCCCGGCTTCCCGCTCGCCGAGATCCACGAGGACGGCAGCTGCGTCATCACCAAGCACCCCGGCACCGGCGGGTTCGTCGACGTCGGCACGGTGACCGCCCAACTGCTGTACGAGACCGGCGGCGCCCGCTACGCCGGACCCGACGTCACCGCCCGGCTGGACACCGTACGGCTCACCCAGGACGGCCCCGACCGCGTCCGCGTCGAGGGGGTGCGCGGCGAGGCCCCGCCCCCGACCCTCAAGGTCGGCCGCAACCGGCTCGGCGGCTTCCGCAACGAGGTCGTCTTCGTCCTCACGGGACTCGACATCGAGGCGAAGGCCGAACTGGTGCGGGCCCAGATGACCGACGCGCTCGCCACGTCCCCGCCCGCGGGCGTCCGGTGGGAGCTCGTCCGCACCGACCGCCCCGACGCCGGCACCGAGGAGACGGCCAGCGCGCTGCTCCGGCTCGTCGTACGCGACCCCGACCAGGAGACCGTGGGGCGGGCGCTCAGCGGGGCCGCGATCGAGCTGGCGCTCGCCAGCTACCCCGGCTTCCACGTGCTCGCACCACCCGGGAAGGGCGCGCCCTACGGGGTGTTCGAGGACGCCCGCGTCCCCCAGGACGCCGTCGGCCAGGTGGCCGTCCTGCACGACGGGCGCCGCATCCCCGTGCCCCCCGCCCACGACACCCTCGTCCTCGACGACGTACCCGAGCCGCCCCTGCCCGCCCCCCTCCCGCCCGGCCCCACCCGGCGCGCCCCGCTGGGCCTGCTCGCCGGAGCCCGCAGCGGGGACAAGGGCGGCGACGCCAACGTCGGGGTCTGGGTGCGGACGGACGACGCCTGGCGGTGGCTCGCGCACACCCTGACGGTCGAGCGGTTCCGGGAGCTGGTCCCCGAGAGCCGTGACCTGCCCGTCGCCCGGCATCCGCTTCCCCGCCTGCGCGCGCTCAACTTCGTCGTCGAGGGCCTCCTCGGCGAAGGGGTCGCCGCGCAGCACCGTTTCGATCCGCAGGCCAAGGCGCTCGGCGAGTGGCTGCGCTCCCGGCACCTGGACATCCCGGAGGCCCTCCTGTGACGGTCATCGCATCCGCCCTGGACACCAAGAGCCCCGAGCACACGGCCAACCGCGAGGCCATGCTCGCCAAGCTCGCCGACCTGGACGCCGAGCACGCCAAGGCCCTCGCGGGCGGCGGCGAGAAGTACGTCCGGCGCCACCGTGAGCGGGGCAAACTGCTCGCCCGGGAGCGGATCGAGCTGCTCCTCGACCCTGACACCCCGTTCCTGGAGCTGTCGCCGCTGGCGGCCTGGGGGAGCGAGTACGCCGTCGGCGCCTCCCTCGTCACCGGCATCGGGGTCGTCGAGGGCGTGGAGTGCCTGATCACCGCCAACGACCCCACCGTGCGCGGCGGCGCCAGCAACCCGTGGAGCCTGAAGAAGGCGCTGCGGGCCAACGACATCGCGCTCGCCAACCGGCTGCCCTTCATCAGCCTGGTCGAGTCCGGGGGCGCGGACCTGCCCTCCCAGAAGGAGATCTTCATCCCCGGCGGCGCCATCTTCCGGGACCTGACCCGGCTGTCGGCCGCCGGGATCCCGACCGTCGCCGTCGTCTTCGGCAACTCCACCGCCGGCGGCGCCTACATCCCGGGCATGTCCGACCACGTGATCATGGTCAAGGAGCGGGCGAAGGTCTTCCTCGGCGGGCCCCCGCTGGTGAAGATGGCGACCGGGGAGGAGAGCGACGACGAGTCCCTGGGCGGCGCGGAGATGCACGCGCGCGTGTCGGGCCTCGCCGACTACTTCGCCGTCGACGAACGGGACGCGCTCAGGCAGGCCCGGCGGGTGGTGGCCCGGCTGGGCCACCGCAAGGCCCACTCCGACCCCGGGCCGGCCGAGCCGCCGACGTACGACCCCGAGGAACTGCTCGGCATCGTCCCCGGCGACCTCAAGACCCCCTTCGACCCGCGCGAGGTCGTCGCCCGGCTCGTCGACGCCTCCGACTTCGACGAGTTCAAGCCGCTGTACGGGACGAGCCTGACGACCGGCTGGGCTTCCCTGCACGGCTACCCGGTCGGCATCCTCGCCAACGCGCAAGGCGTCCTGTTCAGCGCGGAGTCGCAGAAGGCGGCCCAGTTCATCCAGCTCGCCAACCAGCGCGACATCCCCCTGCTCTTCCTGCACAACACCACCGGCTACATGGTCGGCCGGGAGTACGAGCAGGGCGGGATCATCAAGCACGGCGCGATGATGATCAACGCGGTCAGCAACTCCCGGGTCCCGCACCTGTCCGTCCTCATGGGCGCCTCGTACGGCGCCGGGCACTACGGCATGTGCGGACGCGCCTACGACCCGCGCTTCCTGTTCGCCTGGCCCAGCGCCAAGTCGGCCGTGATGGGTCCGCAGCAGCTCGCGGGCGTGCTGTCGATCGTCGCCCGCCAGTCGGCCGTCGCGAAGGGACAGCCGTACGACGAGGACGCGGACGCCGCGCTGCGCGCCCTGGTGGAGCAGCAGATCGAGTCCGAGTCGCTGCCGATGTTCCTGTCCGGGCGGCTGTACGACGACGGCGTCATCGACCCCCGCGACACCCGCACCGTCCTCGGCCTGTGCCTGTCCGCGATCCACACGGCCGCCTACGAGGGCGCGCGCGGTGGGTTCGGCGTCTTCCGGATGTGAGGGACCACCAGTGATCACTTCTGTGCTCGTCGCCAACCGCGGCGAGATCGCCTGCCGTGTCTTCCGTACCTGCCGTGAGCTGGGGATCCGGACGGTCGCCGTGCACTCGGACGCCGACGAGGGCGCCCTCCACGCGCGCGTGGCCGACACGGCCGTACGACTGCCGGGCGCGGCGCCCGCCGAGACGTACCTGCGCGGCGACCTGATCGTGAAGGCCGCCGTGGCGGCGGGCGCCGACGCCGTGCACCCGGGGTACGGCTTCCTCTCCGAGAACGCCGGCTTCGCGCGTGCCGTCCTGGACGCCGGCCTGACCTGGATCGGACCGTCGCCCGAGGCCATCGAGGCGATGGCGTCCAAGACGCGCGCCAAGGAACTCATGGGCCTCGCGCCGCTGGGCGAGGTCACCGAGGCCGACCTGCCGGTCCTGGTGAAGGCCGCGGCGGGCGGCGGCGGACGCGGCATGCGCATCGTGCGGCACCTCGCCGACCTGGACGCCGAACTGGCCGCCGCGCGCGCGGAGGCGGCGAGCGCCTTCGGCGACGGTGAGGTCTTCGTCGAGCCGTACGTGGAGAACGGGCGGCACGTCGAGGTGCAGGTCCTCGCCGACAGCCACGGCACGGTGTGGACGCTCGGCACGCGGGACTGCTCCCTGCAGCGCCGCCACCAGAAGGTCGTCGAGGAGGCCCCGGCCCCGGGGCTGGACTCCCGGCTCACCGACGAGCTGTACCAGATGGCGGTGCGTGCCGCCCGCTCCGTCTCCTACGCCGGCGCGGGCACCGTCGAGTTCCTGGTCGCCGACGGCAAGGCCCACTTCCTGGAGATGAACACCCGCCTCCAGGTCGAACACCCGGTCACCGAAGTCGTGTTCGGCATCGACCTCGTCGCCCTGCAGATCCGCGTCGCCGAGGGTCACACCCTGGACGCCGAGCCGCCCCGCGCGCACGGCCACGCGATCGAGGCCCGTCTCTACGCCGAGGACCCCGCCCGCGACTGGGCCCCGCAGACCGGCACCCTGCACCGCCTCGCCGTACCCGAGGGCGTCCGCCTCGACACCGGCTACACCGACGGCGACCCCATCGGCGTCCACTACGACCCGATGCTCGCCAAGGTCGTCGCCCACGCCCCCACCCGCGCGGAGGCGATCCGAGCCCTGGCCGGCGCCCTGGACCGGGCGGAGATCCACGGCCCGGTCACCAACCGCGACCTCCTCGCCCGCTCCCTGCGGCACGAGGAGTTCGCCACGGGCCGCATGGACACCGGCTTCTACGACCGCCACCTCACCGGCCTCACCCCGCCCGTCCCCGACCCGTACGCCCCCCTGGCCGCCGCCCTCGCCGACGCCCACGGCCGCTCCCGCTTCGGCGGCTGGCGCAACCTGCCGTCCCAGCCGCAGACCAAGCGCTACCTGATGGCCGGCGAGGAGCACGAGGTCCGCTACCGGCACACACGCCACGGCCTGACGGCGGACGGGGTCCGCGTCGTGCACGCGGACGCGCGGCTCGTCGTACTCGAAGTGGACGGCGTCCAGCGGAAGTTCGAGGTGGCCCGCTACGGCGGTGACCGGATCCACGTGGGCGCCACCGCCCTCACCGCCCTGCCCCGTTTCCCCGACCCCACCGCCCACCACGCCCCCGGTTCCCTCCTCGCCCCCATGCCCGGCACGGTCGTCCGCGTCGCCGAGAGCCTGGCCGAGGGAGCTGCCGTCCAGGCCGGAGAACCCCTGGTCTGGCTGGAGGCGATGAAGATGCAGCACCGCATCGCGGCACCGGCCACCGGCACCCTCACGTCCCTGCACGCCGTGCCCGGACAACAGGTGGAGGTCGGCACCCTGCTCGCCGTCGTACAGGTCGTACAGGTCGTACAGGAGGAGGTTCAGGACAAGTGAATGCCACCCTGGAAACCGAGGAGCACAAGGCCCTGCGGGCCGCGGTGTCCGCGCTCGGCCGGCGCTACGGCCGTGACTACGTCACCCGGGTCGTCGCCGGCGGCGGCCACCCCGACGAACTCTGGGCCGACGCCGGAAAGCTCGGCTACCTCGGCGTGAACCTCCCCGAGGAGTACGGGGGCGGAGGCGGCGGCATCGCCGAACTCGCCATCGTCCTGGAGGAACTGGGCGCCAGCGGCTGCCCCCTGCTCATGCTCGTCGTCTCCCCGGCCATCTGCGGGACCGTCATCGCCCGCTTCGGCACCGAGGAGCAGAAGAGGACCTGGCTGCCCGGTCTCGCCGACGGCACCCGCAGGATGGCCTTCGGCATCACCGAACCCGACGCCGGATCCAACTCCCACCGCATCACCACCACCGCCCGCCGCGACGGCGACGCCTGGCTGCTCACCGGCCGCAAGGTGTTCATCTCCGGCGTCGACATCGCGGACGCCGTCCTGATCGTCGGCCGCACGGAAGACGCCCGCACCGGCCGCCTCAAGCCCTGCCTGTTCATCGTCCCGCGCGACACCGAGGGCTTCACCCGCCGGCCCATCGACATGGAACTGACCGCCTCGGAGAAGCAGTTCGAACTGGTCCTGGACGACGTACGGCTGCCCGCCGAAGCGCTCGTCGGCGACGAGGACGCCGGGCTGCTGCAACTGTTCGCCGGGCTCAACCCCGAACGCATCATGACCGCCGCCTTCGCCGTCGGGATGGGCCGCTACGCGCTCGCCCGCGCCGTCGCGTACGCCCGCGACCGCACCGTCTGGAAGAGCCCCATCGGCGCCCACCAGGCCATCGCCCACCCCCTCGCCCAGGCGCACATCGACCTCGAACTGGCCCGCCTGATGATGCAGAAGGCCGCCCACCTCTACGACACCGGCGACGACATCGGCGCGGGCGAGGCCGCCAACATGGCCAAGTACGCGGCCGCGGAAGCCTGCGTGAAGGCCGTCGACCAGGCCGTGCACACCCTCGGCGGGAACGGCCTCACCCGGGAATTCGGCCTCGCCTCGCTGATAACGGCCGCACGCGTGTCTCGTATTGCCCCGGTGAGCCGGGAGATGATTCTCAACTACGTCTCCCACCAGACCCTGGGCCTGCCCAAGTCGTACTAGACCGCCCCTGGGCCGTCTTCGGCACCCACGGCGCAGCACACCGTCGCGCGAGGAGGAACCGTGTTCCGCAGCGAGTACGCAGACGTCCCGGCCGTAGACCTGCCCATCCACGAAGCCGTCCTGGGCCACGCCGCCGAGTTCGGCGGCCTGCCCGCCCTCGTCGACGGCACCGACGGCACCACCCTCACCTACGAACAACTCGACCGCTTCCACCGCCGCCTGGCCGCCGCCCTCGCCGACGCCGGGATAGGCAAGGGCGACGTCCTCGCCCTGCACAGCCCCAACACCATCGCCTTCCCGACCGCCTTCTACGCCGCCACGCGCGCGGGTGCCACCGTCACCACCGTGCACCCGCTCGCCACGCCGGAGGAGTTCGCCAAGCAGCTGCGGGACTCCGCCGCCCGCTGGATCGTCACCGTCTCACCGCTGCTGGAGTCCGCCCGCCGGGCCGCCGAACTCGCCGGCGGCACAGCGGAGATATTCGTCTGTGACACCGCGAGCGGACACCGCTCCCTCATCGACATGCTCGCCACGACCGCACCCGAGCCGGCCGTGGACATCGACCCCGCCGAGGACATCGCCGCCCTGCCCTACTCCTCCGGCACCACCGGCACCCCCAAGGGCGTGATGCTCACCCACCGGCAGATCGCCACCAACCTCGCCCAGCTCGACCCGCCCGTCCCCGCCGGTCCCGGCGACCGCATCCTCGCCGTCCTGCCCTTCTTCCACATCTACGGGCTCACCGCCCTGATGAACGCACCCCTGCGCAAGGGCGCCACCGTCGTCGTCCTGCCGCGTTTCGCACTCGAGAGCTTCCTCGCGGCCATCCAGACCCACCGCATCACCGGCCTCTACGTGGCCCCGCCGATCGTGCTCGCCCTGGCCAAGCACCCGGCCGTCGCCCACTACGACCTGTCGTCGCTGAAGTACATCATCAGCGCCGCCGCACCCCTGGACGCCGACCTCGCCGCCGCCTGCTCCGCGCGCCTCGGCCTGCCACCGGTCGGCCAGGCCTACGGCATGACGGAACTCTCCCCCGGCACCCACGTCGTCCCCCTCGACGCCATGCGGGACGCGCCCCCCGGCACCGTCGGCAGGCTCATCGCCGGCACCGAGATGCGGATCGTCTCCCTCGATGACCCCGGCAAGGACCTCGGTACCGGTGAACCCGGCGAGATCCTCATCCGCGGACCCCAGGTCATGAAGGGCTACCTGGGACGGCCCGACGCCACCGCCGCGATGATCGACCGCGACGGCTGGCTGCACACCGGCGACGTCGGTCGCGTCGACGCCGACGGCTGGCTGTTCGTCGTCGACCGGGTGAAGGAACTCATCAAGTACAAGGGCTTCCAGGTCGCCCCGGCCGAGCTGGAAGCCCTGCTCCTGACCCACCCCGAGATCGCGGACGCCGCCGTCGTCGGCGCCCGCGACGACGAGGGCAACGAGATCCCGCACGCCTTCGTCGTCCGCCGGCCGACCGCGACCGGTCTCACCGAGGCCGAGGTCATGATGCACGTCGCCGAACGCGTCGCCCCCTACAAACGCGTCCGCCGCGTCACCTTCGTCGAAGGAGTCCCCCGGGCCGCCTCGGGCAAGATCCTCCGCCGGCAACTGCGGGAACTCCCCGTACGCCCGGGACCCTCCGGATCCTCCGGACCCTCCGGATCCTCCGAAGCCAGTGAGGAAGCATGACGCTGATCGGACGCACACACGCGCGTGAGATCGAGACGCTCAGCCTCGACTCGGCGGACACCCGCAACGCGCTGTCCGCCGCGCTCGTCGGCGAACTCGCGGACGCGCTCACGGACTGCGCCGGGGACGCCGGCGTACGGGCCGTCGTCCTCACCCACACCGGCTCCACCTTCTGCGCGGGCGCCGACCTGCGCGACCCGCCCCACCCCGACGCCCTGGTCGGCCTGCTCCGGCAGATCGTCACCCTGCGCAAACCCGTCCTCGCCCGGATCACCGGGCACGTCCGCGCCGGCGGCCTCGGCCTGCTCGCCGCCTGCGACCTCGCCGTCGCGTCGACCCGGTCCGACTTCGCCTTCACCGAAGTACGCATCGGAGTCGCCCCGGCCGTCATCTCCCTCACCGTCCTGCCCCGCACGGACCCGCGCGCACTGGCCCGCCACTACCTCACCGGCGCCCGCTTCGACGCCGCCGAAGCCGTACGGACCGGCCTGCTCACCGCGGCCGGCGACGACGTCGACGCCGTACTGGAACCCATCCTGGACGGCCTGCGCCGCTCCTCGCCGCAGGGCCTGGCCGAGACCAAACAGCTGCTCACGGCTAAGGTGCTGGAAGCCTTCGACCGGGACGCGGCCGACCTCACCGCGCTCTCGGCCCGGCTGTTCTCCTCCCCGCAGGCCCGCGAGGGGATGACGGCCTTCCTGGAACGACGGGATCCCTCATGGGCAGTGTGAGCACGGACGAACGACAAGCCGAACGCGTCGACGAACGCCTCCCCAAACAGGACCGCAGCCGGGCCACCCGGCAGCGGCTCCTGGAGGCCGCCGTGGCCTGCCTCGCCGAACACGGCTGGGCCGGCTCCACGGTCGCCGCCGTCGCCGAACGCGCCGGAGTCTCCCGAGGCGCCGCCCAGCACCACTTCCGCACCCGCGAGGACCTCTTCACGGCCGCCGTCGAATACGTCGCCGAGGAACGCTCCACCGCCCTGCGCGCCCTCTTCCCCGACGGCCCCACCGACCGCCGCGCCGTCGTCTCCGCCCTCGTCGGCCTCTACACCGGCCCCCTCTTCCGCGCCGCCCTGCACCTCTGGGTCGCCGCCTGTGACGAGGACCAGCTCCGCCCCCGCGTCACGGAACTCGAGGCCCGCGTCGGACGCGAGACCCACCGGATCGCCGTGGAACTGCTCGGCGCGGACGAGTCCCGCCCGGGAGCACGGGAAACCGTCCAGGGCCTCCTCGACATGGCCCGCGGCCTCGGCCTCGCCAACCTCCTCACCGACGACCGGGGGCGACGGGAGCGGGTCGTGGCGCAGTGGGTGAAGGTGCTGGACGAGACGCTGGGCTGACCACGCGGCCCGCGCCCGGCGTCACCGGTGACCCGGCCGCCCCGCCGGCCGCCGAACGGCGTCCCGCGGAGCTGCCCGGCCTCAGTGCGCGATGGCCGCGTAGCCCTCGATCTCCTGGGGGCCGCGCGAGCCCGGCCCCACATAGCGCGCGGAGGGGCGCACGAGCCGCCCCGTGCGCTTCTGCTCGAGGATGTGGGCCGACCAGCCGGCCGTGCGGGCACAGGTGAACATCGAGGTGAACATGTGCGCCGGGACCTCGGCGAAGTCCAGGATGATCGCCGCCCAGAACTCCACGTTCGTGGCCAGCACCCGGTCCGGGCGCCGGTGGTGCAGCTCCTCCAGGGCCGCCTTCTCCAGCGCTTCGGCGATCTCGAAGCGGGGCGCGCCCAGCTCGCGGGCGGTGCGCCGCAGCACGCGCGCGCGGGGGTCCTCCGCCCGGTACACCCGGTGCCCGAAGCCCATCAGCCGCTCGCCGCGGTCCAGGGCGTGCCGGACGTAGGCCTCGGCGTCCCCGGTCCGCTCGATCTCCTCGATCATGTGCAGCACACGGGAGGGGGCGCCGCCGTGCAGCGGCCCCGACATGGCGCCCACCGCGCCGGACAGGGCGGCGGCCACGTCGGCGCCGGTGGAGGCGATGACCCGGGCGGTGAAGGTGGAGGCGTTCATGCCGTGCTCGGCGGCCGAGGTCCAGTAGGCGTCGACGGCGGCGACGTGCTTGGGGTCCGGCTCGCCGCGCCAGCGGATCATGAACCGTTCGACGACGGAGTGCGCCTTGTCGATCTCCCGCTGCGGCACCATGGGCAGACCCTGGCCGCGTGCGGACTGGGCGACGTACGACAGGGCCATCACGGCGGCGCGGGCCAGGTCGTCGCGGGCCTGCTGCTCGTCGATGTCGAGGAGCGGCTTGAGGCCCCACACGGGGGCGAGCATGGCGAGCGCGGACTGCACGTCGACGCGGATGTCGCCGGAGTGCACGGGGATGGGGAAGGGCTCGGCGGGCGGCAGGCCGGGGTTGAAGGCGCCGTCGACCAGCAGCCCCCAGACGTTCCCGAACGAGACGTGGCCGACCAGATCCTCGATGTCGACGCCCCGGTACCGCAGGGCGCCGCCCTCCTTGTCCGGTTCGGCGATCTCCGTCTCGAACGCGACGACTCCTTCGAGCCCGGGTACGAAGTCGGACATCAGGCGGCTCCTTGTGAGATGTGCGTGAGGTCGGCGTGAGCTCTGCGGCGCATGAGCCGTCACGGTTCCACGGTCCCACTCGAACGATATCGGTGAGTGCCACCTTTGGGGAGACCGTACGGCACTGAGTGCCACGCGGCACGGCGGGAGGCACGGCAGGGGGATACGGCAGGATGAGCCCGTGGACGACCGTGACGCGACCGACCGTGACACCTTCCGTGACCCCGCCGCCATGCGCAAGCAGTACCGGGCGGAGGGCCTCGACGAGCACGAGCTGGCGCCGCACCCGATGGACCAGTTCTCCCGCTGGTTCGAGGACGCGGCACAGGCGACCCTCCAGGGCACGCTGTACGAGCCGAACGCCATGGTCGTCTCCACCGCGGACGCCGCGGGCCGCCCCGGTTCGCGTACGGTCCTGATGAAGCAGTACGACGCCCACGGCTTCGTGTTCTTCACCAACTACGACTCCCGCAAGGCCCGCGACCTCGCGCAGAACCCGCACGTCTCCCTGCTCTTCCCCTGGCACCCGATCGCCCGCCAGGTCATCGTCACCGGCACCGCCCACCGCATCGGCCGCGACGAGACGGCCGCCTACTTCCGCACCCGCCCGCACGGCTCCCAGCTCGGCGCCTGGGCCAGCGCCCAGTCCTCGGTGATCACCGGCCGCGCCGGACTGGACGCCTCCTACGCCGAGCTCAGCGCCCGCTACCCCGAGGGCGAGCAGGTGCCGGTCCCGCCGAACTGGGGCGGTTTCCGCGTCGTGCCGCGGTCGGTGGAGTTCTGGCAGGGCCGGGCGAACCGCCTGCACGACCGTTTGCGGTACGTGGCCGGGCCGGAGGGCGGCTGGCGGGTGGAGCGGCTCGGTCCCTGACGGCCCCGGGGGCCCGGAACGCAGACGACCCGCGAGCTCGGGTCCTCCGCCGTACGGCGGGGGAGCCGGCCGGACGTACCGGCGAGCTCGCGGGTCGGGTGACTGCTTGGGATTGGCCGGCTGCACGCGTCTCGCGTGCCGGTCCGGCACCGCACATGGGTGACGGGCCGCTAGCCCGCAGCCACCTCACGCGTCCGGTTGTCATACATCTGCCGAACCACCTCCCTTCTCGTGTGCTCCACACCCTAAGAACCGCTCGGCGCCCGATCAACCGTTTTTTTCCGAGGCGGTGCCGAGGACGGCGACGCGTGGACCTGCCTCGGGCTGGGCAGGCTCACGGTAGGCGCGGTTGATCTACAACAATTCCTTCAATCTTGTGAGAACCACGTGTGCGCTGCGTCACGTTCGAGTTGAATGAAGGTGAGTGAACGAACCTTCGTGCCGTAACCGCGGACGCAGCCTGCAGGGGGTCCAGGTGAGTGCTTCCCGGCGTAGTGGGACCACCGATGAGCTGGGGCCCGGCGAGCCCGAGCGGGATGGATCCGATCTGCTCGCCGCCCTGCTGGACGGGATGGACGCGGCCCTGTGCGCCTTCGACGCGGACGGTGTGGTCACGCACTGGAACCGTGAGGCGGAGCGGATCCTGGGCTGGACGGCCGCGGAGGCGGTGGGCCGGAAGGGGTTCGCGGGCTGGGCGGTGCGTACCGCCGACGCCGAGGAGGTCGAGGGGCGGCTGCTGTCGGCCATGCGGGCTCCGGGACGGCAGGTGCATGAGTTCGCGCTGGTGACGAAGGACGGCGGCCGGGTCCTGGTGCGGACCCAGTCGGCCGCCGTGCGCGGGCCGGACGGCAGGCCCGCGGGGGTGTACTGCGCGTTCAGCGAGGTGCACACGCAGATCGATCTGGAGCGGTCCATCGCGTTGAGCGAGGCGCTGTTCGAGGACGCCTCGTGGGGGGTCGTGCTGGTCGACGCCGACCTCAGGCCGGCCGTGGTGAACGCGCACGCGGCGCGCGCGATGGGGATCGGGCGCACCTCCGTGCTGGGGCGGCCGATAGGGGAGCTGCTCTCGCAGGGGGTGGAGGAGCTGGAGGGCGCGCTGACGCACGTGCTGGCCGAGGGCGCGCCGCCGGCGCCCGCCGAGATGTGGGTGGGCGTGCGGACCGCGGAGGGCGAGCGGCGCAGGTGCTGGCGCAGCTGGTTCCTGCGGCTGGCGTCGCCGCTGGCGGAAGAGCCGGTGCCGCTCGGGGTGAGCTGGATGTTCCAGGACGTCACCGAGGCCAAGCAGGGTGAGCAGGAGGCGGCGCTGCTGCGCTTCCGCGGCAATCAGCTGCACCGGGCGGCGCGCGCGGCGGCCGAGTGCGAGGACCCGGCGGAGGCGGCCACGGTTCATCTGGACTTCGCGCTGGCCGGGTTCGCCGACCACGCCCTGATCGACCGGGTCGCGGGTGCTCCGGAGGCGGAGGCGTCCGCGCCGGTGCGGCTGGTGCGGCTCGCGGCCACGCCGTCGGGGGCTCCGGGGCCGAGCCTGCCGGCGGGGGCGGCGGGGCTGCCCGTGCGGTACGAGGAGGGGCATCCCGCGCTGCAGTGCGCGGAGCGGGCCGGGACGGTGCGGACGGATGCCGGTGAGGTGCCCGCCGAGCGGAGCCGGGAGTGGGCGCTGGCCCGGCAGTGGCCCGCCGACAGCGTGCACGCGCTGTGCGCGGTGTTGCGCAGCCGGGGGCGGACGCTGGGCGTGGTGACGTTCCTGCGGGGGCGTGGCCGGAGCCGTTTCGAGCGGTCGGACGCGGCGTACGCGGAGGACGTGGCGGTGCGGATCGCGGCGGCGCTGGACCTGGCCGGGCTGACGGGCGCGGCCGGGGAGAAGTGAACGCCGTCCGTCACGCCCGGTGCCGGTGCCGCGCTCAGTGCCGGTAGAAGATCCGGTCGCCGTACCGCTCCATGACCCGGCTGTTCCACTCGTGGCCGCCGTCGACGTTGCCGGAGCGCAGCAGCGGGGGTTCGACGCCCCGGCCGGCGAGGGTGGTGGCCGCGGTGGCCATGACCGCCTGGAGGAGGGCGGTGGTGACGACGGTGGAGGCGGGGGCGAAGGGGGCGGGGACGGAGTCGAGGGTGAGCTCGGCGTCACCGACCGCGATCTTGGAGTCGAGGACGATGTCGCAGTGGTCCTTCAGGAAGGTTCCGGAGGTGTGCCGGGACGTGGTCCCGGTGGTGTAGGCGAGCGAGGTCACGCCGATGACGTGGACGCCGAGGGCGCGGGCGTGGAGGGCCATCTCGACGGGGAGGGCGTTGCGGCCGGAGAGCGAGACGATCACGAGGGTGTCGCCGGCCCGCAGGGGCGAGGTGCCGAGGACGGCGGCGGCGAGGCCGTCGACGCGTTCGAGGGCGGAGCCGAGGGTCGCGGGGACGACGTCCACGCCCACCACCCCGGGGACGGCGAGCAGGTTCATCAGGGCGAGGCCGCCGGCGCGGTAGACGACGTCCTGTGCGGCGAGCGAGGAGTGGCCGGCGCCGAAGGCGAACAGCCGGCCGCCCGCCTCGACGGTGTCGGCGATGAGTTCTCCGGCGGCGGTGATGGCCCGGGGTTCCTCCTCCCTGACCCGGCGCAGCAGGGCGATGGCGGAGTCCAGGAACTGGTCGGCCGGCGTACCGTCGGTCATGCGGTGCCCCTTCGCGGCATCTGTGTCGCGGATCACCGTGCGGTCTGGACCAGTGTGCTGTCAATACGGGGACGGCGGGCGGGGCGGTGCCGTGGAACGGGCCCCGGGCGGGCGTGCGCGGCGGGACGTGGTTCCGGCGGCACGGCACGGTTGTCGGTGGTATGCGTCAGAATTGAGTCCAGGGCCAGCGCACGCGCCGGTGAGCGGTGAGCTTCCGGCAGAAGCAATCGAGGGGCACGTATGTCCGGACTGATCGACACCACGGAGATGTATCTCCGCACCATCCTCGAGCTCGAGGAGGAAGGCGTGGTCCCGATGCGCGCCCGGATCGCCGAGCGGCTCGACCAGAGTGGGCCGACGGTGAGCCAGACGGTGGCGCGGATGGAGCGCGACGGTCTGGTGTCGGTGGCCAGTGACCGGCATCTGGAGCTGACCGACGAGGGGCGCCGGCTGGCCACGCGGGTGATGCGCAAGCACCGGCTCGCGGAGTGCCTGCTGGTCGACGTGATCGGGCTGGAGTGGGAGCAGGTGCACGCGGAGGCGTGCCGCTGGGAGCACGTGATGAGCGAGGCCGTGGAGCGCCGCGTGCTGGAGCTGCTGCGTCACCCGACGGAGTCGCCGTACGGCAACCCGATCCCGGGCCTGGAGGAGCTGGGGGAGAAGGACGGTGCCGATCCGTTCCTGGACGAGGGCATGGTGTCGCTGGCCGACCTCGAGCCGGGCGCTGACGGCAAGACGGTCGTGGTGCGGCGGATCGGCGAGCCCATCCAGACGGACGCGCAGCTGATGTACACGCTGCGCCGGGCCGGTGTGCAGCCCGGTTCGGTGGTGAGCGTCACCCAGGCGGCGGGTGGGGTGCTGGTCGGCAGCGGTGGTGAGGCGGCCGAGCTGGAGGCGGACGTGGCCTCCCACGTGTTCGTGGCGAAGCGCTGATCCGCGGTGGTCCTTCGCCGGGGGGCGGCGGTTCTCCGGTGAGCGCCGGTCCGTCCGGAAGCGGCGGGTCCGGCGGGTGGTGCCGAGGCGGTCTGGGCCGAATGGCAGCGCGCGGACCTTTCGCGTGCCAGGCTGTGCCGCGAGGCATATGACCTGAGGGGGCGGGGAGGATGCGGCCGCGGACAAGGGGATGGCCCCGGCGCTGTCTCGCGCCGGGGCCTGTCCTCCCCTGTGCTGACCCGGAGCCCCGAGCTCTCAGGGTCATTCCCCGCGGACCGGTTTCCCCGAGCGGTCCGCCCCCCGCAGAAGAAGATCCCCTGGGCGGCGGCGATCATTCCTTGCGAGGTGTCACTCGTTAGAGGGGTGTTGACCGCCGGGACGGAATTTTCGAATAGCTATTCGATAGTGTGCGGGTGTCCGAGCGGAGCTAGGGGGGCCAGACCCATGGCACGGCGCATCGATGTGACGGGAGCGGGCGGCGTACGGCTCGCCGCCTGGGAGTTCGCGGACCCTCCCAAGGGCGACCCGGCCGCCGCGGAGTCCGACCGGACGCGGCCCGGCGTGCTGTTACTGCACGGCCTGATGGGCCGCGCCTCGCACTGGGCCTCCACCGCCCGCTGGCTCTCCGAGCGGCATCGCGCCGTCGCGCTGGACCAGCGCGGCCACGGCCAGAGCGACAAGCCCTCACCGGCCGCCTACACCCGCGACGCGTACACCGAGGACGCCGAGGCCGCCGTCGAGCAGCTCGGGCTCGCGCCCGCCGTCCTCATCGGCCATGCCATGGGCGCGCTGACCGCCTGGCAGCTCGCCGCCAAGCGCCCCGATCTGGTGCGCGGTCTGATCATCTGCGACATGCGGGCCTCCGCGCTCGGCGGGGCCTCGCAGCGCGAGTGGGCCGACTGGTTCAGCTCCTGGCCCGTGCCCTTCGCCACGCTCGCCGACGTACGCAAGTGGTTCGGTGAGGACGACCCCTGGGTGGAGCGGCCGAACCCGCGCCGCGGGGCGTTCTACGCGGAGGTCATGCACGAGACGCCGGACGGCTGGCGCCCCGTCTTCGAGCTCGACCACATGCTCACGTCCCGCGAGGCCTGGGTGTACGACGCCCACTGGGAGGAGCTCGCGCAGGTCGGGTGCCCCGCACTGGTCGTGCGCGGGGTCGACGGGGAGCTGGGGCGTGCGGAGGCGCAGGAGATGGTCCGTGTGCTGCCGCGCGGGCGGTACGCGGAGGTCGCGGACGCGGGTCACCTCGTCCACCATGACCAGCCGGAGGCCTGGCGGGGCGCTGTCGAGCCGTTCCTCGACGGTGTGCTCGGGGCCTGAGCGCCCGCGCCCCCGGGACGCGGGCGCGGGCACCGCGTGCCGGAGGGCTGCCGTCAGCCCTTGCTCACCGCGGTGAGGATCTCCGGGAGCCTCGCCGCGGTGCGGGGGGCCGCCAGGCGCAGGCCCGCCCAGGTGATCCCCGTGCCGTAGGCGGTGCCCAGCGGCAGCAGGAGCCGGGTCCACGCGTCGCCGCGCGCGGTGACGTTCAGCCAGATCGTCACCGCGACGACCGGCGCGCACAGCAGGGCCGCGCCGACCATGCCGCCGAAGATCGAGATGCACTTCCGGGTCGTGGAGGAGCGCCGCGGCGAGCCCGATCTTCTCGCGCATGCCGGTGGAGCAGTCGACGACGAGTCTGTGCCGGGCGCCCGCCAGGTCGGGCACGTCCAGCAACTGCTCCGCCCGCCGGTCCACCTCGGCCCCCGGCAGTCCCCGCAGCCGCCCCGCGTACCCGAGCAGTTCCCCTCCCGACAGCCGCTCGAACAGCCGCAGGCCCTCGGGCAGCACCCCGATCCGGGCCTTCACGGCGACCGGGTCCCGCCACACGTCGTGCCCGACGACCTCCACTGACCCCTCGTCGGGCCGCAGCAGTCCGGTCACCATGGAGCGCGTGGTGGTCTTCCCCGCCCCGTTGGGCCCGACCAGTCCGATGAACTGCCCCGCGGGCAGCTCCAGGTCGATCCCGCCCACGGCGACCTGCTGTCCGAACCACTTCCACAGCCCCCGCAAACGGACGGCGACCGCACCTGCCTCTGCATCATCGGCCCTACAAGAACACTACGGGGGTGCGGCGTCAGCGGTCGCGTCCGCAGGCGTAGGCCAGGGGCGAGATCAACTGCTCCGCGTCGGGCAGCCACCGGTTGGCGTGGGTGGGCCGGCGCGCCCACTGGACCGCGCCGCGCGAGCCGAAGCGGGTCGGGGGCGCGGCGACGTAGCCCCCCTCGCCGAGCGCGACCAGGTCCAGCGCCCCCGGCGCCCAGCCGAGCCTGCGCACCAGCTCCGGCACCTTCACCAGGGCCCCCGGGAGCACGAAGAAGTGCATCCGCCGGTCGGGGGCGTGGGCCACCGGCCCGAGGGTGAGCTCCATCCGTTCCATCCGGGCGAGGGCGAGGAACCCGGCGGTCTCCGGGACGGACAGCGTGTCGAACGTCCGCCCGGTCGGCAGCAGGATCGACGCCGTCGGCTGCTTCTGCCACATCCGGCGCGCGACGGTCGCGCTCCCGGTCGCCTGCGTCACCCAGTCCGGCCGTGCGGGATGCGCCCCGGGCGCAGGGCAGGCGGCCTCGCCGCAGGAGCAGCGCTGCCCCCCGTCGACGGCTTCCAGCCAGGAGCCGGGGAACACTTCCCAGTGGCGCTCCTCGACGTAGCGAACGGCGGTCTCCAGCAGTGATTCCCCGCGCTGCTGGGGAATCTGACCGGCAGTCGGACTGGCTTGGGCACCCGCGATCGTTTCTTCCACGCCCCACTCAACTCCCGCACCCACCTGTGGTTACGGGCGGGCCCCGTCCTCGGACCGCGCGCGGGGGAGGAGCACCGATTCCGCTGCTGGGGCGCATGGGTGCATGTGCGGGGGCGCGCGGGAGGAAGCGGGGCTTGGGGTGGGTAGCCAGGGATGGGGCCGCAGCTGCCCGAACGCCCCGGCAATCCTCGCATGCCTCGCATTTTCGTCATCTCCGCTGGGCATTGATCTTCTCGGCCGGATCTTTTCGCTTCGCCAGGGGGTATCCATGGCCGCCAGGCCACTCGTCGCGCGGCAGCCGAACGAACGGTTGCAGGCGCTCATCCAGGAAGCCGGGTGCTCGAACGCCGGGCTCGCCCGCCGGGTCAACATGTGCGGCGCCGAGCACGGCCTCGACCTGCGGTACGACAAGACGTCCGTGGCCCGCTGGCTGCGCGGACAGCAGCCGCGCGGACGCGCGCCCGCCATCATCGCCGAGGCTCTCGGACGCAAACTCGGCCGTACGGTCACGATCGACGAGATCGGCATGGCCAACGGCAAGAACCTCGCCTCCGGCGTGGGCCTCCAGTTCTCGCCGACGGTACTGGGGGCCATCGAGCAGGTCTGCGAGCTGTGGCGCAGCGACGTGGGCCGCCGGGACTTCCTCTCCGGTTCCTCGGTCGCCGCCTCCGCGCTGGTCGAGCCCAGTCGGGACTGGCTGATCTCGGCGCCGGACGCGCAGGTGGCGCGCTCGGCGGGTCCGCGGGTGGGACAGTCCGACGTGGCGGCGGTCGGCGCGATGACCCAGGCGCTGACCGACCTGGACCACCAGTACGGCAGCGGGCACGTGCGCCCGGTGGTCGTGCACTACCTCAACAGCGTCGTCTCCGGGCTGCTCGCCGGCTCCTACCGGGAGGCCGTCGGCCGCGACCTGTTCGCCGCGGTGGCCCGGCTGACCGAACTCGCCGGGTACATGGCGGTGGACACCGGGCAGCCGGGGCTGGCCCAGCGCTACTACATCCAGTCCCTGCGGCTGGCGCAGGCGGCGGGCGACCGCGGCTACGGCGGCTACGTCCTCGCGGCCTCCATGAGCCACCTCGCCGCGCAGCTCGGGAACCCGAGGGAGATCGCGCAGCTGGCGAGGGCGGCGCAGGAAGGGGCGCGCGGTCGCGTGACTCCACGCGCGGAGGCCATGTTCCACGCGGCGGAGGCACGCGGGCACGCCCTGCTGGGCGATGCGCGCGCCGCCCAGCAGGCGTCCGGGCGGGCGGTGGCGGCCATGGACCGGGCCGACGCCGACTCCGGGGACGACCCGGCGTGGATCGCGCACTTCGACGAGGCCTACCTCGCCGACGAACTGGCGCACTGTCACCGCGACCTGGGACAGGCCGAGGCGGCGGCCCGGTACGCCGAGGAGTCCCTCGCCGGGCACCCCGAGACGCGGGCGCGGCGGCGGGCGATCGGCTATGTGCTGCTCGCCACGGCCCAGGTGCAGCAGCGTGAGGTCGAACAGGCCTGCAGCACCGGTATGAAGGCGGTCGAACTCCTGGAGACGCTCCGCTCCAACCGCGGCGCGGAGTACCTGGAGGACTTCCAGCAGCGCCTGGAGCCGTACCGGGAGGAGGCGGTGGTGCGGGAGTTCGGCGCGCGGCTGGAGTTGCAGCAGGCCGCGTGAACGCAGACCCCGCGGGCGCGTGAACGCCCGGCCAACTGGCCGGTCGCGTGGGAGAGATCACAGCGACCGCGCGCCGCGGGGCGGGTTTGTTACCGCCGTCACAGGGCGGCAGGTCAGGCCCTGAGCTGCGTGGCACCAGGCTCAGGGGACCCGGTAGCGTGAGCCGACGTTGCGAAGGTCCCCCAAACGTAGGAGTCCCGGTGACGCAGAGTGGACAGGGCGAGGAGCCCTCGGCGCGGCCCGCGCGCGAAGGCATCGTGCTGCCCTCGGACGGTGGCGAACCCCTGCTGCCGGGCATGACGGGCGGGCCCGTCCCGCACCCGGCCGCCCCGGCGGCGCAGCCCCCGGCCGGTCAGTCCTGGGGCGGGCCGTGGGGCCCCGAGCAGCAGCACCCCCAGCAGCAGCACCCCCAGCAGCAGCACTTCCAGCAGCCGCAGCCGCAGCAGCCGTCCCAGCAGGACCGGCCCTGGCCCCAGGCGCCCGCCCAGGAGTGGCCGCCACCGGAGCAGCCCGCCGCGTGGGCCCACCAGGCCCCGGACACCGCGGGCGTGGGCCCGCTTCCCCCGGAGGGCGCCCCCGCGCCCTCCTACGGGGGCCAGGCACCGCATCACCAGGGGTACGGCGAGGGGTACGGCTCCGCCGGGCAGGGCGCCCCGGTGCCCCACGCCGCGGAGGGCGCCACCCAGTACCTCCCGCCGGTCGCCCCGGGATCCGCGCCGGCCGACGAGGGCGCCACCCAGTACCTGCCCCCGGTCGTCCCCGGATCCGCGCCGGTGCCGGTGGACGAGGGCGCGACCCAGTACATACCGCCCGTGGCCCAGGGCGCGCTGCCGCCCGAGACGGGAGCCGAGGAGACGCGGTACCTGGGCCGGGCGGCACGACCGCAGCCCGCCGCGCCGCACCCGGACGCCGAGGCCACGCAGTACATCCCGCCGTACACCGGCGCGCCCGGCGGGGACCGGCAGCCGCCCGCCGAGTTCGACAACCTCTTCCGCGGCGACGCGGGCGGCGACGGCCCCGCCGGGGCCACGCAGCAGATGCCGCGCATCCAGGAACCGCAGCCCGCCTACACCCCGCAGGGCCCGGGCGGCGGGCGCCGCGGGACCGGGGGCGGGGGCGACGAGGGCGGCCGGGGAGGCCGTAGCCGGTCGAAGGTGCCGCTGATCGCGGCCGTCGGCGTCGGCATCGCCGTGCTCGGCATCGGCGCGGGTGCCCTGCTCGGCGGGGGCGGCGGCGGTGGCGGCAACGACGACGGCAAGACCGTCGCCGCGTCGGCACCCGCCACCGGGGGCTCCTCGTCCGCCGCCGGTGACCCCGCCCGCGGGCAGGCCGTCGCCCTCGACAAACTGCTCGCCGACAGCGGCGACAGCCGTGCCTCGGTGATCAACGCGGTGGGCGACGTGCGGGCCTGCAAGAACCTGGACGAGGCCGCCTCCGACCTGCGGGACGCCGCCAAGCAGCGCACCGGCCTGGTCACCCGTCTGTCGAAGCTGTCCGTGGACCAACTGCCGGGCAACGCCGAGCTGACGAGCGCGCTCACCAAGGCCTGGCAGGCCTCGGCGTCGGCCGACAACCACTACGCGGCGTGGGCCGACCAGGTCTCGGGCCGCAAGGGCTGCAAGAGGGGCCAGGCCCGCGGCACCGGCGAGACCCTGGCGGGCAACCGGGACAGCACCACCGCCAGCGCGCAGAAGGTCAAGGCCGCGGGGCTGTGGAACGCGATCGCGAAGAAGTACGGCCTCACCCAGCGCCAGCCGACCCAGCTCTGACCCGCCGGGGGGGCGGGCGTCAGCCGATGTCCGCCTTCTCCAGCGTCCCGGTGACGTCGACGGTCCCGCTCCGGCCCGCCGTGACCAGCCGGCCGTCCCGGACCACCTGGAGGGTCACGTCGGCGTTGACCAGCCGGGTCAGACCGATGGCGGCGAGCTTGCCGGACCGGGGCCACTCCAGGGTGGGCGTGAGGCCGCCCGTGCCCACCGCGATGCCGTGGTCGAGGGTGCGCCGCACGGTGTCGGCGGTGACGGAGCCGGTGCCGATCCGCTCCAGGACGGCCTTCAGGACGGTGTAGGCGATCCAGGTGGTCTGCACCCCGGCGTCCGCGGGGTCGATGCGGTTGTCGCCGAAGGCCTCCTCGTTGATCACCTTCTTCATCCGGTCCCAGCGCGGGTCGGAGGCCACCGGGTACCAGCCCGTGATGTACGCCCCCTCGTACGGCCCCGACGCGCCGCCCGTCGCGTTGATCGTCGTCTGGTCGACGCTGCCCATGACGGTCGCGGTCCGCACCGCCGGGTGGTCCTCGCGGGCGCGCCGGAAGGAGTCCATGAAGGTGTCGTTGCGGTCGCCGAGCGCGGGCACCACGCAGCCCTTCTTCGCCGGGTCGGCGGTCGCCGCCTTCAGGGCCCGGTCCGACATGGTGCCGTACTCGGTGGCGTCCTCGGCCGCGAGCAGGTCGTCCGCCTCCGCGTGGCCGCCGGCCTTCAGGCCCGCGTCCAGGACGGCCGGCAGTTCGTCGCCGGCGATGCTGTCGGGGCGGACCAGGGCGACCGGACCGCAGTTCCCGGCGAGTGCCTTGCCGAGACCGGCCAGCAGCGCAGGCTGGCCGCCGTTGACGGGGTAGGAGTAGGCGCGGGTGAGCTCCTCGTTCGTCGCGCCGTAGCCGCCGATGTAGGGGATTCCGGCGCCCTCCAGCGGGGCGAAGTAGGAGTCGCCGAACTGGCTGTAGGAGCCGACGACCGCCACCACGTCCTCCTTGGCCGCCCGCCGGGCGCACCGCGCGGCGCCTATGGAGTCGTTGTGGTCGTTGCAGGTCAGGACCTTCAGCTTGCGGCCGCCGATGCCGCCGCGCGCGTTGATCCAGCGGGCGTAGGCACGGGCCATGGCGGGCATGCCCGGCTTGTTGGTGGCGTCGGTGCCGTCCGGCGCCCAGGTCATGACCGTGACCGGGCCGTCCCCGGAGTCCCCCGTGACGCCGGGGACGACCCCGCATCCGGCGGTCAGCGACACGCACGCGGCCAGTGCGCCGGTGGAGAGCGCGGCGCCTCTCACGGGCCGGTGGAGGAAGCGGAGGAAGGTGCTGCGGGTGCGTCGCCTGCCGGTCATGGACACGCACGATTCCGGCACAGCGCTAACCTGGAAGTGACCGTCGGTCAACGGGCGGTGACGCGCGGGTGAATTGCGGGGGCCGGTGGGAACACGTGGACTGGGAACGTACGATCGATGACCGTGCAAGGTTCGGAGAACACTTCCCGTCGCGGCCGCCGCTCGTCCACCATGGGCGGCATGCCCCTGAACGACATGCCGTGGTGGCGCTGGCGCAGCAACGTGCGCTCGGCGCTGCACATGCTCTCCGATCCGGTGTTCCAGCGGGACGTCTGGCTGGCGGGTGTCGACGGGTACGGCGACGTCACCGACGCCGTGTACCGGCTGGTCGAGGACACCTGGCTGGACAACTGGTCGGCCGAGAAGTACGTCGGGACGATCTTCCGGGACTCGCAGGAGGCGGCGCTGGTCGACACGGCCGTGCTGCGGGTGCTGCGGATCATGCACCAGGTGGGACCGGACGCCCCGGTGGCCGCCTATCTCGACCACCACGGGTGGCCGGAGGCCGTGCGGGCGGCGCGGGACGCGCACGTCCGGATGGCGGCGAGCGACGGGGAGGACCCGGACGCGCCGCCGCGCACCCTCGAGGTGCTGCGGATCATGACGAGGACCGCGTAACCGGGGTCCGGTGGGCGGACGGCCGTCCGCCGGACGGGGCGGGTATGGGACCCTGTGGGGCATGAACGAGCAGTCCACCCGAGCCGTGGCGGCCCCCGCCGACCAGTACGTCCTCACGCTCTCCTGCCCGGACAAGCAGGGCATCGTGCACGCCGTGTCGAGCTACCTGTTCATGACCGGCTGCAACATCGAGGACAGCCAGCAGTTCGGCGACCGCGACACGGGACTGTTCTTCATGCGGGTCCACTTCGCGGCGGAGGCCCCGGTGACGGTGGACAAGCTGCGGGCGAGCTTCACGGCGATCGGTGACTCCTTCCACATGGAATGGCAGATCAACCGGGCCGACGAGAAGATGCGCATCGTCCTCATGGTCAGCAGGTTCGGGCACTGCCTGAACGACCTGCTCTTCCGGGCGCGGACCGGGGCGCTGCCGGTGGAGATCGCGGCGGTGGTGTCCAACCACACCGACTTCGAAGAGCTGGTGGGGTCCTACCACGTCCCCTTCCACCACATCCCCGTGACGAAGGACACCAAGCCGGAGGCCGAGGCACGGCTGCTGGAGATCGTGCGCGAGGAGAAGGTCGAACTGGTGGTGCTGGCCCGCTACATGCAGGTCCTCTCCGACGACCTGTGCAAGGCGCTCAGCGGGCGGATCATCAACATCCACCACTCCTTCCTGCCGAGCTTCAAGGGCGCGAAGCCGTACCACCAGGCGCACGCCCGGGGTGTGAAGCTGATCGGGGCGACCGCGCACTACGTCACCGCCGACCTCGACGAGGGACCGATCATCGAGCAGGAGGTCGAGCGCGTCGGGCACGACGTGACACCGGACCAGCTCGTCGCCGTAGGCCGGGACGTGGAGTGCCAGGCGCTGGCGCGGGCCGTCAAGTGGCATGCGGAGCGGCGGATCCTGCTGAACGGGCGGCGCACGGTGGTGTTCGCCTAGGGCCTGTCTGACCATTCCCGTCGTCCTTGCGGCCCCCGGCTACATCCGGCTCAATGACGCCGCGGCGAACAGGACGTCCCTGATGGCGTCCCGGTCGCCGAGCTGACCCGCCGCCGCCTCCGTCGGAGACACGTGGCCCGCTGCGAGGCGGCAGAACTCGACGCCGTCGAGGGCGACATGGGCGACCTCGTGGTCGGCGGAGACCGGCGCGGCGGGGGAGTCCAGTGGGATCAGCCACTCGCCGCCGCCCGAGCCCTCGATCTCCAGGCGCAGGCTGCGGCCCGGTGTGCCCGCCGTGACCAGGTGCCGGGTGGCGGCGGGGGCGGCCAGGCCCGCGCGGCGCCGGGCGGCCAGGACGGTGGGCAGCGTGCGGGCCGCCAGGTCGATCATGGCGTGCAGATGGCGGGGCGCGGGCGGCCCGTAGGGGTAGTCCACGGCCTCCGCGATGTCCTCGGCGTGCACCCAGCACTCGAAGGCCCGGTCCAGCATCGCGTCGTGCAGCGGCAGCGTGAAGTCGCCGTAGGGCACCGGGCGTTCCCCGGTACCGCCGCCGGTGAAGGAGACCGTCCGCACCAGGTGGTGGCTCTGCTCGCGCCACGGCGCCCGCACGGCCCGGGTGGGCGGGAAACGGGAGGCGCGCCAGAAGGTCTCGGTGCGGGCGGCGGGCCCGGCCGGCCTCCCGGTGCCCGCGGCGGTGCCCGCGGCGGCGTCCACGGCGGTGCCCGCCTCGGCCAGCGGGTCCTGAAGGCCCAGTGCCGCCGCCACCAGTCCGTCGACGGACAGCAGGTGCGCGATGACCCCGGCGACGGTGGTGCGGCGGCTCGTCGCCGCGTCCCGCGCGAACCACCGCAGCCGTACCGGGGCGTGCCACTCCGCGTCCCCGAAGTCCTGCAGCAGCGCGTCCAGGCGCGCGGTCTCGGCGTCGTACGGTGCCGCCCAGTCCGGTACCGGGACGAGCGGGGGACGCCGGTCCAGACAGCTCCGCAGGACGCGGGTGCGCAGCCCGGGGTCCAGGTCGAGGCTCTCGGGCCGGTGCAGCAGGCCCACCGCCCCGCGCAGCCGCAGCGCCTCCTCCGCGCACGGGCCGCACTCGCCCAGGTGTGCCTCGACGGCCGCCGTCTCCGCGGCCGAGCAGGCGGCCAGCGCCCACGCCCCGAGCAGTGACTTCAGGACGTCGTGCGGCAGCTCCAGCGGCGGGGGCGGGAGTTCGTCCGGTTCGGGCAGCGGCAGCCCGCTGTCCTCGACGGAGACGCGGGGCAGCGGTATGCGGGGCGGGGGAGCGGGGGCGCGGCCGGGTCCCGTGCCGTCCTCGCCGTCACCGGTGCCGTCGTGGTCCTCGAAGCCCGTCACGCCGCACCTCCGGGGCCGGGCGGTGCGCCGGGCGGCACCGCGTCATGGGCGGTGGAGAGCAGTTGCAGGCCGAGGCGGAGCCGGCGGCGGGCCTCGTCCTCGGTGACGCCGAGGTCGACGGCGGTCTGCCGGTAGTCGCGGCGCTGGACGTAGGCCAGTTCCAGGGCGGCGCGCAGCGGGGCGGGCATGGAGTGGACGATGTAGTCGGCGCGGGCGGCCGCCGAGGCGCGGCGCACCGTGCGTTCCAGCTGCTCCGCGAAGTCTTCCGGGGAGCCGGTCCCGTCCCGGGTGAGCGCGGCGGTCTCGGTGGCGCGCAGCCGCTGCACGGCGAGCCGGTGGGTCAGTGCGGCCACCCAGGTCCGCAGGGGGCCCTGCCGGGGGTCGTAGGTGTCGGGGTGTTCCCAGACGTGGACGAAGACCTCGCGGGTGATGCGGTCGGCGGCCCGTTCGTCACCGAGGACGCGGTGGGCGAGGCCGTGCACGAGGGTCGCGAACCGGTCGTAGAGCTCGCCGAGGGCGGCCGCCTCCCCGCGGGCGAGCCGCTGCTGCGTCGTGCGGTCCCAGCGCAGTGGCGCGTCCTTGTCGGCCATCCGGTGTCCTTCTCCTCCCTGTGCCCGTGCCCAGCCTGGTTCCACCGTGACCTCGAATGTAGTCGGCACGTGGGACGTTGCACGCCCCTTTGTGCCAATGTGTGCCCCCCGAGGGCCCGCAGGTGGTAGTGGACCTTCGCCGTACCTCATGCGACCTCCACGTGGTGGACACACGCCGAGCACCTCTGACCACCTCCGATCGAACAGGATCGAAGGTGACCGAAACAAGTCCTTTGGGGACCGTCTGCCGTTTGACGCTCGGGGTTTCCGGGAACGGCCGGTGGGCAGCCGCGCCAAAAGAAGCGTAGGAACTGCTTCCGTTTCTGGTGGGTCCAGGCGGCTCCGGGCGGTTCCGGGAGATCCGGTGAGCGGAGGGCATGCCGTGGCATTCAAGGTGACCGGCGTCGAACGAGGTGAGTGGGCCGTGCTCGGGGTATCGGGCGAACTGGACCTGATGACCTCGCCGGTGCTGCGCCAGCGGGTGCACGACGTGGTGGCCGAGGGGCACCACAGCCTGGTCCTCGACCTCTCGGACGTCTTCTTCTGCGACTCCAGCGGCGTCGGCGTGCTCATCGCCGCCCGCCGTCTGATCCGCTCCTGCCAGGGCCGGCTGCGGCTGATCCTCCCGGCCCATGGCGCCGTCGACGGCTCGCACGTCAACCGGGTCCTCGGCGCGCTCGGCGTACGGCGGCTGTTCGACGTCTACCCCGACGTCGCGGCGGCGGCGGACGACGAGCCGCTGTCGGCCTGAGACCGGCCGCACCGGCGCCCCGCCCCTTCCGAGACGGACAGGGGACCGTATCGCGACACTGCCACATGGTTGTCCCGGAATTACCCCGGTCCTGGTGCAACCGTCGCTTTCCCGTGCCGCGGCCGCTCCCGGCGTCGTACGCTCCCAGCCGGACCTACCCCCACGTGAGTAAGGCGGCCGAAAGACATGGTCAGCACCGAGTACGAGCGCAGGATCGCCGCCCGGTTCGCCACCTTCGACCAGGACGGCAACGGATACATCGACGGGCTGGACTTCAGCGGCGCGGCCAAGGCGCTGCTCGCCGAGTTCGGCGTGGCGGCCCGCTCCGACAAGGGACAGGCCCTGTACGCCGGCGCGGAGGCGTTCTGGCAGGGCATGGCCGGGATCGCGGACCGGGACGGCGACCAGCGCATCACCCGCGAGGAGTTCGTCACCGGCGCGGTCAAGCGCCTGCGCGACAACCCGGAGCGGTTCGCGGAGATCGCCCGCCCCTTCCTGCACGCCGCCCTGCACGTGGCGGACACCGACGGGGACGGCGCGGCCACCGTCACCGACACCGCGCGCGTACTGCGGGTGCTGGGTGTCCCGGAGGACCTCGCCGGGACGATCGCCGCGGGCCTCGACCCCGACGGCGACGGCAGGGTGGACGAGGCGGAGATCGTCCCCGCCTTCGCCCGCTACTTCACCGTCCCCGAGTAGCGCTCGCGCAGCTTGTACTTGAGCACCTTCCGCAGCGTCTCGTTGCGGGGCAGGGCGTCCACCACCTCCAGCTGCTCCGGCAGCTTGTGCACCGACAGCCCTTTCGCGCGCAGGTACGAGGTGACGGCGGCCAGCGTCGGCTCCTCGGCCCCCGGGGCCTGTGCCGCCCGCTCGACCACCGCGCACACCCGCTCCCCGCGCTCGGCGTCCGGCAGTCCGATCACCGCCACGTCGCCCACCGCCGGATGCCCGTGCAGCAGGTCCTCGATCTCCTTCGCCGAGATGTTCTCCCCCTTGCGGATGATCACGTCCTTGCGGCGCCCGGTGAGCACGAGGTGCCCGGTCCCGGTCAGGTGCCCGAGGTCGCCGGTGCGCAGGAACCCCTCCTCGTCGAAGGCCTCCGCCGTCTGTGCCGGATCCAGATAGCCCTGGCACACGGCCTCGCCGCGCAGCCGGACCTCCCCGTCGACGATCCGTATCTCCATCTCCGCCGGAGGCCGGCCCTCCGTCGTCGCCAGGTTCTCCGCCGTGTCGTCCGGCGAGCCCATGGTGATCATCGGCACCTCGGTCATGCCGTACCCGTGGGTCAGTTGCACGCCCATCTCGCGCGTCACGGCGTGCTGGAGGTCCGGCGGTTTGGGCGCCCCGCCGCCCGCGAGGAGCCGTAGCGTCGGGATCACCTTCGTCCCCGGCCGCTTGCGCTGCTCGGCCAGGAACATCGAGTAGAACGCCGTCGACCCGCCGGCCACCGTCACCCCGTGCCGGCGGTAGCCCTCCAGCGCGTCCGGCAGCGCGAACTGCTCGAACATCACCGCCGGGAAGCCGTACAGCAGCAGCATCACCGTGTAGTCGGGCCCGGCGATGTGCGCGTACGGGAAGGCCATCGAGCCGACGTCGTCCGCCGCGAGGTGCAGCGCGTGCGCCAGGCAGGAGCCGCCCGCGATCAGCGAACGGTCCGTGTGCAGCACGCCCTTGGGGTCGGAGGTGGTGCCCGAGGTCCAGTAGATCCAGCGCACGGAGGTGCCCTCGGCGGGCGGGGCGGGGAGCACCGCCGGATCGCCGTCGGGCAGGTCGTCGTAGGCCTCGAAGACGCCTTTCGCGCCGAGCCGCCGTGCCATCCCCGTGTGGTCGTACCCCCGCCAGGTCCCCGGCACGGCGAAGAACTCCGCCTTCGACTCCCGCAGCGCGAAGCCGACCTCCCGGTCCCGGTAGAAGGGGATGACCGGCGACTGCACGGCGCCGAGCCGGGCCAGCGCGAAGGACAGCAGGGCCGTCTCGATCCGGGTGGGCAGCTGCCAGGCGACCACCGTGCCGGGGCGTACCCCCATGCCGTACAGGCCCGCCGCCACCCGCTCGGCGCCCTCGCGCAGCCCGCCGAAGGTCAGGACGCGGTGGTCCGGCCCGTCGTCCTGGAGCAGGACCGGGCGGTCGGGGGTGAGGTCGGCGCGGCGGTCGACCAGCTCCCAGAGGGTGCGGGAGGCACTGAGCGCGTACGCGGTGTCCTTCACGTCGTTCACGTCGTTCACGTCGCGAGCCCCCTCATACTGACGATGTGTCAGATCGTGCCGCAGAGCGTAGGGCTGTGCGCCTTGTCGGTCCAGGGGGTGCGGACTAGCCTGCTGGACGCGAGCCCAATCTGACGCTTCATCAGATTCATTCATCGGATTCATCGGGCACTGCTCAGGCGGAGGGGACCATGACCGAACTGCCCCGCATCATCAGCGTCGACGACCACGTGATCGAGCCCGCGCACCTCTTCGAGACCTGGCTGCCGGCCAAGTACCGCGACCGCGGCCCCAAGCCGCTCACCGCCGGCATCGGCGAACTCGCCTACGTCGGCGGCAAGTACCGGATCACGATGGACCCGGACGGCCCGCCGACCGACTGGTGGATCTACGAGGACCTGAAGTTCCCGTACAAGCGCAACATCGCCGCCGTCGGCTTCGACCGGGACGAGATGACGCTGGAGGGCATCACCCGGGAGGAGATGCGGCGCGGCTGCTGGGACCCCGTCGCGCGGCTGAAGGACATGGACCTCAACCACGTCGAGGGCAGCCTCTGCTTCCCGACCTTCCCGCGCTTCTGCGGGCAGACCTTCGCCGAGGCGCACGACAAGGAGGTCGCGCTGGCCTGTGTGCGCGCCTACAACGACTGGATGGTGCAGGAGTGGTGCGGGGACAGCGGCGGACGGCTCATCCCGCTGTGCCTGATCCCGCTGTGGGACGTGCGGCTGGCCGTCGAGGAGATCCACCGCAACGCGGCCCGCGGGGTGCGGGCGGTGACCTTCTCCGAGATCCCCACCCACCTGGGCCTGCCCTCCATCCACTCCGGCTACTGGGACCCGTTCTTCGCGGCCTGCCAGGAGACCGGGACGGTCGTCAACATGCACATCGGCAGCAGCTCGCAGATGCCCGCCGCCTCCCCGGACGCGCCGCCCGCCGTGCAGGCCTCGCTGTCCTTCAACAACGCCATGGCCTCGATGATGGACTTCCTCTTCAGCGGGGTGCTGGTGAGGTTCCCCCAGCTCAAGCTCGCCTACTCCGAGGGCCAGATGGGCTGGATCCCGTACGCCCTGGAGCGCGCCGACGACGTGTGGGAGGAGCACCGGGCCTGGGGCGGGGTGCGTGACCTGATCCCGGAGCCGCCGTCGACGTACTACTACCGGCAGATCTTCTGCTGCTTCTTCCGCGACAGGCACGGGGTCGCGTCCCTGGACGTCGTCGGCCGGGACAACGCCACCTTCGAGACCGACTACCCGCACGTCGACTCGACCTTCCCGCACACCAAGGAGGTCGCCCTCGAGCATGTGAAGGGCCTCGACGACGAGACGGTCCACAAGCTCATGCGGGGCAACGCGATCCGCATGCTGTCCCTGGACCTCGACGAGTAGCCGCCGTGGACCTGACGTACACGCCCGAGGAGGAGGAGTTCCGGGCCCGGCTCAGGCAGTGGCTGGGCACGGTGCTGCCCACGCTCGGGCCGAAGCCCTCCCCGGACGACTGGCCGGGCCGCCGCGCCCACGACCTCGGCTGGCAGCGGATGCTGTACGACGCCGGGTACGCCGACGTCCACTGGGACGCCTCGCCGACCCTGCGGCTGATCTTCCTGGAGGAGACGGAGCGGGCCGGCGCCCCCTATGTGGGCGCCAACTTCGTCGGGCTGCTGCACGCGGGGCCGACGATCGCCGCCGAGGGGACGGCCGGGCAGCGGGCGCGCTGGCTGCCGCCGATCCTGCGCGGCGAGGAGGTGTGGTGCCAGGGGTTCAGCGAGCCGGACGCCGGGAGCGACCTGGCGTCGCTGCGCACCCGCGCGCGGCGGGACGGCGACCACTACGTGGTGACCGGGTCCAAGATCTGGACCTCGCACGCCGAAGTCGCCGACTGGTGCGAACTGCTGGTCCGCACCGACCCGGACGCGCCCAAGCACCGGGGGATCACCTGGCTGGCGATGCCGATGGACGCGCCGGGCGTGACCGTACGGCCGCTGCGGACGCTGGCGGGGTCGGCGGAGTTCGCCGAGGTGTTCCTCGACGAGGTGCGGGTGCCGGTCGCCAACCGGGTCGGGGCGGAGAACGACGGCTGGCGGGTGACCATGGTGACGCTGTCCTTCGAACGCGGCACGGCGTTCGCCGGCGAGGTGGTGGCCTGCCGCCGGGTCCTCGGCGAACTCGCCCGCCGGGCCCGGTGCGACGGCCGGTGGGACGACCCGGTGCTGCGGCGGCGGCTCGGGCGGCTGAACGCCGAGTTCCGCGCGCTGTGGCGGCTGACGCAGTGGAACGTCAGCGAGGCGGAGTCGAGCGGCGGGGTCCCCGGAGCCGGGGGCTCGGTCTTCAAGCTGCGGTACTCGCAGGCCCGTCAGGAGCTGTACGACACCGCCGCCGACGTGCTCGGCCCGGACTGCCTCGACCTCGACCGGCCCTGGGTGCTCGACCGGCTCTCCTCCCTGTCGTACACGATCGCCGCCGGTACCTCGCAGATCCAGCGGACCATCGTGGGTGAACGGATCCTCGGGCTGCCGAAGGGGCGGTGAGCCGGCTGTGCGATTCCGACCGACCGATGAACAGCGGGACCTGCGGGACGGGATGCGGCGGCTGCTGGCCCGGCGCTTCGGCGCGGCGGCGCTGCGGGCGGCGGCCCGGGAAGGCGGCCTGGACCGGGCGCTGTGGCGGGAGCTGGGGGAGGCCGGGTTCTTCGCGCTGCGGCTGCCGGAGGCGGACGGCGGGGTGGGAGCGGGGCTGCCCGAGGCGGTGCTGGCCTTCGAGGAGGCCGGGCGGGCGCTGCTGCCCGGCCCGCTGGTGGCCACGCACCTCGCCGCCGGGAGCGTGCCGGGCGCGGCCACCGGGGAGACGGTGGTGACCGCCGTGGACGGCGGCCTGGTGGAGTGGCTGGCCGAGGCCGACGCCGTGCTGGGGGACGCCTCGGGGGCCGTGCCCCTGCGCTCGGTGGACCCGCTGACCCCGCTGCACCGCGTTCCCGCGGTCCGCGCGCCGGACCCCGTCGCCGTGCTCCTCACCGCCGCCGAACAACTGGGCACGGCCGCGCGCGTGTGCGAGCTGGCGGTGCAACACGCCCGGGCGCGAGAGCAGTTCGGGCAGCCCGTCGGAGCCTTCCAGGCGGTCAAGCACCTGTGTGCGGAGATGCTGGTGCGGGCCGAGACCGCCCGGGCCGCCGTGTACGCGGCGGCCGTCACCGCCGATCCCGTGGAGATCGCGGCGGCCCGGCTGCTCGCCGACGAGGCGGCCGTGCGTGGCGCCCGCGACTGCCTCCAGGTGCACGGTGGCATGGGCTTCACCTGGGAGGCAGAGGTGCACCTGCATCTGAAGCGAACATGGGTGCGGGCCCAGCGTGCCGGTGGAGTCACGGAGAGTGAGGAGATCCTCGCCGTCGACCTTCTCGGCTGAGGCGGCCGCACGCATGCCTGTGCCGGGAGGTCGACGAACCGCCGTCGGGAGATGTCACGGATCGTGGCACAACGTGATCACGGAGAGTTGATCACGGAGGGTGCTCTGGGCGCGCCTCGTCACCCCTCGGAGTCGGCGGGTGCTCCGGTACCTTGTGTGGAATGCGAGAGGCCCACAACTCGAACCGTGCCGGTGAGGCCCCTGAAATGGCCCCGGATTCGGCCTGTTCGACTCCACGAGGCGACCGTCGCACAGTATGCCGTACACGTACTCCTTCGCGCTGGAATATGCCCGAAGCGCTTGTTGAGGTGACTGTACGTCAACCATGCTGTCTTCCAAGGGGATCACGTTCCGTGACCCCTGCCCTGGCTGTTGTCCTGGCCATGCAGAAAATGGCTACGATCGTGGCCCCCGTCGGGGTGCTCGTCGCGACCCCCGTCGTGGCGCGCGCTCGGCGCGGGGTCATGTGTCCGCCGGTTCGGATGGTGTGAGCGGTGCAGGTGCTTCAAGTGCAGCTGGAGATCCGGCCCGACCCCGCGGAGGTGGGGCGGGCCAGGCAGTGGGCGCGCTCCCGGCTCGCCGGGTCCGGGATGGCGGACGACGAGCCGCTCGCCGAGACGCTGATCCTGCTCGTCTCCGAGCTCGTCACCAACGCCGTGGTGCACACCGGGAGCCCGGCCGTGCTGCGGCTCTCCCTGCCCGGCGCGGCGGCGGTCCCGGCCACCGTGCGCCTGGAGGTGGCCGACACCAGCACCCGTGCCCCCGTGCCCCGGTGCGCCGACGACGACGCCACCGGCGGCCGGGGCCTGGCCCTCGTGGACGGCCTCGCCGACCGCTGGGGCTGGAGCCCGGAAGGCGCGGGCAAGCGCATCTGGTGCGAACTGGACCGCTGTGAGCGGCCCGGGCGGAGTGCGGCGGTGGCGTGCCGGGGCGGGCGCACGGCGTTCGACGGCCTCGCCTTCGAGGCGGTGTAGCCCCGGTGCACGGGGGTGCGGGCGGCACCGGCGGGCCGCCGTGCCCTCGCGGCGGTGCGCCGGGTGTGCATCCGTGCGCGCCCGCCGCCAAGGGGGCGTAAGCAATAAATCCCCGTACGGGTGTTGACGCGTCGTCACCATCTGATCACGCTGGTGTTCATCGATTCGCCGCGAGGGGACGGCGAGGGCCCCCGGGGGACGGGACCCTCGGCGAGTGTGGGTCGGGGGCCGGATGGCGGCGCGCGGGACCGTGCCCGGGACGGGTGCCGGTGCGCCGCCAGCCGGACGCCTCCAGCGGCGTCACAGGACGGCGACGGGTGCCACGGGCGTACCGGTCGCGCCGACGAACGGCTCGGGCATCGCCGACAGCAGGAACGCGTACCGCCCGACTTCTCCACAGGCTGTGGACAACTCTTCGAGATTCCAGTTCTGGCCCTGGAGCATCCCCATCTCCACCAGATCCAGGGCGTGCACGGGCAGCCACAGATCCTCGATCTCCGGCGGGAATATCTCGAAGGTGAGGGTGTCGTTGGCCACCGCCGCCACATCCCGCGCGTGGAACCACTCCGGCGTGCGCACCGACAGCCCCGGCGACGGGTAGCCGTACCCGTGCCTGTCCCCCGCCAGGTACACCTGCACCTGCCCGGTCCGCACGAGCACGACGTCCCCCGCCCGCACCCGCGTGCCGGCGAACTCCTCGGCCGCTTCCAGATCCTCCGGGGTGACCGCGTGGCCCCCCGCCAGACGGTCCACCCCGCGCGCCCGTGCCACGTCCAGCAGCACCCCGCGCGAGACGATGTGCCGCGCCTTGTCGATGCCGCCGAACTCGGCGCCGCCGTGCGCGGTGACACTTGCGGCGGGGCGGCCGTTGTAGAGCCTCCCCGAGTGCGACACATGGGGCAGCGCGTCCCAGTGGGTGCCCGCCTGCAGCCCCATCGTCACGGCGTCGTCGCTGCACGCCACCGTCCCCGGGCCGAACAGCTCCTGGTTGATCTGCACCATCGCGTGCAGCGGGTTGACCCGCCCCGGGATCATCCCGGTCTGCACGCCGTCCTGCCGCAGCGGCAGTGCCAGGGGGATCCGGCGCCCGGTGCGGACGGTGGCCACCGCCTCGCGCACCACCTCGTCCGTGATCAGGTTCAGGGTGCCGATCTCGTCGTCGGCCCCCCAGCGCCCCCAGTTGTTCACGCGCCCCGCGATGTCGTCGAACTCGGGATGGAGTGCGGCCAGTGACATCTCGGTCCTCCCGGGGCTTGTCTCCGCGCGTCCGGCGCGCCATAAAATCTAACGGTCCGTCAGAAACTGAGGAAGGGGCCGGGCGTGGGGAACTTCTTGGCAGGCAAGGCCGTCGCCGTGACCGGCGCCGGACGGGGCATCGGCCGCGCGGTCGCCCTCGCGGCGGCGGCCGAGGGCGCGCGGGTCGTCGTCAACGACTACGGGGTCGCCGCCGACGGCACCTCACCGAGCAGCGAGATCGCCGACGCCGTGGTCAAGGAGATCGAGTCGGCCGGCGGCGAGGCCGTCGCCGTCGCCGACGACATCTCCACCATGGCGGGCGGCCAACGGGTCGTCGACACCGCCCTGTCGGCGTACGGGCGCCTCGACGGGGTCGTCTGCGTCGCCGGGATCCTGCGCGAGCGGATGCTGTTCAACATGACCGAGGAGGAGTGGGACCCGGTCCTCGCCACCCACCTCAAGGGCACCTTCACCGTGTTCCGCGCGGCCTCCGCGGTGCTGCGCCGGCAGAGGTCCGGCACGCTCATCGGCTTCACCAGCGGCAACCACCAGGGCTCCGTCTCGCAGGCCAACTACAGCGCCGCCAAGGGCGGCATCATCTCGCTCGTCCGCAGCGCCGCCCTCGGCCTGCACAAGTACGGGGTCACCGCCAACGCGGTGGCACCCGTGGCGCGCACCCGGATGTCCGCGGGCGTCCCCGTCGAGCTCAAGGAGATCGGGGAGCCGGAGGACGTGGCCGCGCTGGTCGTCTACCTGCTGTCGGAGCGGGCCCGGGAACAGCGGATCACCGGGCAGGTGTACACGATCGCCGGGCCGAAGCTGGCGGTGTGGGCGCAGCCGCGTGAGCTGCGCTCGGCTTATGCGGCCGGTGGGTGGACCCCGGAGGCCATCGCGGAGTTCCTGCCGGGCTCCGTGGGCGTGGATCCGATGCCGATGCTGGCCCAGCTGTCGGCGATGGAGAGTGCGGCGCGGGATGGTTCCCGGCCGAACGCCTGAGAGCGCGGGGCTGCTTCCGGTCCGGCGGCTGCGGGTTCGTCGCGGTTGTTCGCGCTCACGCGGCCGAGCCGCAGGCCGGCACAGTACCGCGCCCCTGGGCGGGTCGTACTCGAGCGGCACGTGAAGGAGAACCTCGTGGACTTTGGATGCACCGCCGGCGATGAGGCGTTCCGGGTGGAGGCGAGGGCGTGGCTCTCCCGGCACGCCGGACATGCCGGGGACCGCCGGGCCTGGGAGCGTGCCCTCGGGGCCGCCGGGTGGATCGGGCTCGGATGGGCCGAGTCCGGGTACGGCAACCGGACCGCCACGCTCACCCAGCAGGTCGCCTGGGCCGAGGAGTACGCGCGGTCGGCGGCGCCCCCGCGCTCCGGGCACATCGGGGAGAACCTCCTCGCGCCCACCCTGATCGCCCACGGCACCGACGAGCAGAAGGCGCGCTTCCTGCCGCCGATAGCGGCCGGTGCGGAGCTGTGGTGCCAGGGGTACAGCGAACCGGGCGCCGGGTCCGATCTGGCCGGCGTGCGCACCTCGGCGGTGCGTGCGGGGGCGGAGTACCGGATCACCGGCCAGAAGATCTGGACGTCCCTCGCCCACGAGGCCGACTGGTGCTTCGTGCTCGCGCGTACCGATCCCGGCTCCCGCCGCCACCGCGGCCTGAGTTTCCTGCTGGTGCCGATGGACCAGCCGGGCCGGATCGAGGTGCGGCCCATCCGGCAGATGACGGGCACGAGCGACTTCAACGAGGTCTTCTTCGACGGCGCCCGTGCCCGCGTGGAGCACGTCGTGGGCGGCGAGGGGGACGGCTGGCGGGTGGCGATGAGCCTGCTCGGCTTCGAGCGGGGGGTGTCGACGCTCGCCCAGCAGATCGGGTTCGCCGAGGAGCTGGGGCAGGTCGTCCGGGCGGCCCTCGACACCGGCGCCGCCGACGACCCCGTCGTACGCGACCGGCTGGTCCGGCAGTGGGCCGAGCTGCGGGTGATGCGCTTCAACGCCCTGCGCACGCTGGGCGGTTCGGGCGACCCGGGCGCCCCCAGCGTGGCCAAGCTGCTGTGGGCGGGCTGGCACCAGCGGCTCGGCGAGCTGGCGATGGCGGTGCGCGGGGCGGCGGCGAGCGCGGGCCCGGCGGACTGGTCGCCGTCGGCGCCGTACGAACTGGACGCGTTCCAGCACCTGTTCCTGTTCTCCCGGGCCGACACCGTCTACGGCGGCTCGGACCAGGTGCAGCGCACGATCATCGCCGAGCGCGTGCTCGGTCTGCCGAGGGAACCGAAGGGCTGAGGGGGCTCGAGCGATGCGCGGTGTGGTGTTCGACGGCGAACGGGTACGGCTCGTGGACGATCTGGCGGTACGGGATCCGGGGCCCGGCGAGGTGCGGGTGGCGATCTCGGCGGCCGGGCTGTGCCACAGCGACCTGTCGGTGGTGAACGGGACCATCCCCTTCCCCGTCCCCGTGGTCCTGGGGCACGAGGGCGCCGGGGTGGTGGAGGCCGTCGGCACGGGCGTCACGCATGTCTCGCCCGGCGACCACGTGGCCCTGTCCACGCTCGCCAACTGCGGCACCTGCGCGGAGTGCGACAGGGGCCGCCCGACGATGTGCCGGAAGGCGATCGGGCGCCCGGGCCGGCCGTTCACCCGGGGCGGGGAGACGCTGTACCAGTTCGCCTCCAACTCCGCGTTCGCCGAGCGCACGGTGGTGAAGGCGGTGCAGGCGGTCCGCGTCCCCGGGGACGTCCCGCTGCCCTCCGCCGCGCTCATCGGGTGCGCGGTGCTCACCGGGGTGGGGGCCGTGCTCAACCGGGCCCGGGTGCGGCGCGGCGACAGCGTCGTGGTGATCGGCACCGGCGGCATCGGGCTGAACGTCCTGCAAGGGGCGCGGCTCGCGGGCGCCCTGCGGATCGTGGCCGTGGACTCCAACCCGGCGAAGGACGCGGTGGCCCGGCAGTTCGGCGCCACCGACTTCCTGACCTCGGCGGAGGGGGTGCCCGAGCTGCTGCCCACCGGGGCCGACCACGCCTTCGAGTGCGTCGGCCGTACCGAGCTGATCCGGCAGGCGATCGACCTGCTCGGCCGGCACGGCCAGGCGATCCTGCTCGGCGTCCCCGCGGCCACGGCGGAGGCGTCCTTCCTGGTCTCCTCGATGTACCTGGACAAGGCGATCCTCGGCTGCCGCTACGGCTCCTCCCGCCCCCAGCACGACATCGCGCTCTACGCCGAGCTGTACCGCCGGGGCGAGCTGCTCCTCGACGAACTGGTGACCGCGACCTACCCGGTGGAGGACTTCGAGAAGGCACGGGCGGACGCGGAGGCCGGGCGGGTGGCGCGGGCGGTGCTCACCTTCTGACCGCGCACGTGCCGGTCCGGCCGCTCACCTGCCCGCCGCGGCCCGGAACGTCCGCCGGTACGCGGTCGGCGTCACCCCCAGCGCCGCCTGGAGGTGCTGCCGCATCGACTGGGCCGTGCCGAACCCGGCGTCCCGGGCCACCTGGTCGACGGTCAGGCCGGTGGACTCCAGCAGGTGCCGGGCCCGCTCGACGCGCTGCCGGGTGAGCCACTGGCCGGGGCTGACCCCGACCTCCTCCCGGAAACGGCGCGTGAAGGTGCGTACCGACATCGACTCCTGCGCGGCCATGTCCCGCAGCTGGATCGGCTCGTGCAGCCGGCCCAGCGCCCACGCCCGGGCGCCGGTCGTGGTGGCCTGCTGGGGGTCGGGCACCGGGCGCTCGATGTACTGCGCCTGCCCGCCGTCGCGGTGCGGCGGTACGACCGTACGGCGGGCCACGTCGTTGGCGACGGCCGTGCCGTGGTCACGGCGCACCATGTGCAGGCACAGGTCGATGCCGGCGGCGACGCCCGCCGAGGTGAGGATGTCGCCGTCGTCGATGAACAGCACGTCGGCGTCCACCTCGATCCGCGGGAAGAGACGCTGGAAGTGCTCGGCGTCGGCCCAGTGCGTGGTGGCCGGGCGGCCGTCGAGGAGGCCGGCGGCGGCCAGGACGTAGACACCCGTGCAGATCGAGGCCAGCCGGGTGCCGGGCCGGACGTGGGCGAGCGCGGCGGCCAGTTCCCCGGTGAGCACGCCCTCCTCGAAGAGCGGCCCCAGTTCGTACGAGGCCGGCACGATCACCGTGTCGGCGGTGGCCAGCGCCTCGGGGCCGTGCGGGACGTGGATGGCGAAGTCGGCGTCGGTCCCGACCGGGCCGGGCGGCCGGACCGAGCAGGTCACGACCTCGTACAGGGGCCGGCCCGCGGCGTCCTTGGGGCGGCCGAAGATGCGGTGCGGGATGCCCAGCTCGAAGGGGAGCAGGCCGTCCAGGGCGAGGACGACGACGCGGTGCGGACGGAAGCCCGTGGCCGATTCCATGGCCCGATCCTAGCGAATGCTGTCCTTCGGGCCACTCGATGGGTCGCGGTCCGCGCCGCAGGATCTATGGCGTGACCCAGACAACCGAGGCCGTGGCCACCGCAGGGGAAACCCCGTCCGCCGACCGCCCCAGGATCCACCGGGCGTGGTTCGTCGCCGCCGTCACCTTCGTGACGATCATCGGGGCGGCGGCCTTCCGCTCGCTGCCCGGACTGCTCATCGACCCGCTCCACCAGGACTTCGGCTGGTCGCGCGGCACCATCGGCGCGGCCGTCTCCATCAACCTCGCGCTGTACGGGCTCACCGCGCCGTTCGCCGCCGCGCTGATGGACCGCTTCGGCATCCGCCGGGTCGTCGCCGTCGCACTGACCGTGATAGCGCTCGGCTCGGGCCTGACCGTGTGGATGACCGCGGCCTGGCAGCTGCTGCTGTGCTGGGGCCTGCTGGTCGGCCTCGGCTCCGGCTCCATGGCGCTGGCCTTCGCCGCGACCGTCACCAACCGCTGGTTCACCGAGCGCCGCGGCCTGGTCAGCGGCATCCTCACCGCCGCCTCCGCCTCCGGCCAGCTGATCTTCCTGCCGCTGCTGTCCTGGATCGTGGAGACCCACGACTGGCGCCCCGCCGCCGTCACGGTGGCGCTCGCCGCCCTCGCGGTCGTGCCGTTCGTCTGGCTGCTGCTGCGCGACCACCCGGCCGACGTGGGCCAGAAGCCCTACGGCGCGAAGGAGTTCGTCCCCAAGCCGGCCCCGGTCACCGGCGCCGCCCGCCGCACGCTCAGCGTCCTGTCCTCGGCCGTGCGCACGGGCCCCTTCTGGCTGCTCGCCGGCACCTTCGCGATCTGCGGCGCCTCCACCAACGGCCTGGTCCAGACCCACTTCGTGCCCGCCGCCCACGACCACGGCATGCCGGTCACGGCGGCGGCCTCGCTGCTCGCGGTCGTCGGTGTGTTCGACGTGGTCGGCACGATCGCCTCCGGCTGGTTCACCGACCGCTTCGAACCGCGCCGTCTGCTCGCCGTGTACTACGCGCTGCGGGGCGTCGCCCTGCTGTTCCTGCCCATGCTGCTGGCGCCGGGCGTGCACCCGCCGATGATCTTCTTCATCGTCTTCTACGGCCTCGACTGGGTCGCCACCGTCCCGCCCACCCTCGCCCTGTGCCGCGAGCACTACGGCGACGACAGCGCCATCGTCTTCGGCTGGGTCCTCGCCTCCCACCAGGTCGGCGCGGCCCTCGTCGCCTACCTCGGCGGCGTCTGCCGGGACGTCTTCGGCTCCTACGACATGGTCTGGTACGCCGCCGGCACCCTGTGCGCCGCGGCGGCCCTGATGGCCCTGGTGATCCGGCGGCGGCCGGCCGTCACCTTGCCGGCGGCGGCCTGAGGACCCGTCCGGCGCCGGCTCAGAGGAAGCGCCCCCGGTGGAACAGCAGGGGCGCTCCGTCCCGGTCGCCGGTCCCCAGCGCGTCCACCCGGCCCACCACGATGAGGTGGTCGCCCCCGGTGTGCACCGCGTGCACCGTGCAGTCGATCCACGCGACCGTGCCCGCCAGACGCGGTGAGCCGGAGACCGGGGCCGCGTCGTACGCCACGCCCGCGAACTTGTCCGCGCCGCTCACCGCGAAGCCGCGGCACACCTCGCCCTGGTGGGCGGCGAGGACGTTGACGCAGAAGACGCCCGCGCGGGCGATGCGCGGCCAGGTCGCCGACGCGCGGCCGACCATGAAGGCGACCAGGGGCGGGTCGAGGGAGAGGGAGGAGAAGGACTGGCAGGCGAAGCCGGCGGGCGAGGAGGCGCCGTCGGCGGGCGGCGCGGTGATCACGGTCACGCCGGTGGCGAAGGTGCCGAGGACGCGCCGGAACTCGGCCGGGTCGACGGGGGCGCGTTCGTCCTCGCCGACGCAGCGCAACTCCGGGCGCGGCAGCGCCTCCACGGCGGCCGGGGCCCCGGCCGACCTCAGGTAACGGACGGCGGCGGCGGCCGCCCCTGCGTGTCCCATCACGTCACCCATTGAAGCTGACGCCTCGTCAGATGGGAACCCTCACCGCCCCCCGAACCGCGCGCTCCTGCGCTCCGTGAACGCGGCGAGCCCCTCCCGCGCGTCCGCCGTCGTCATGTTGATCTCCTGCGCGGCCGCCTCGGCGGCGAAGGCGGTGGCGCGGTCGGCGTCGAGGGAGGCGTTGACGAGCTGCTTGGTCAGGGCGAGCGCACGGGTGGGGCCGGCGGCCAGCCGTTCCGCCCACGCGCGGGCCGTCTTCGCCAGCTCCCCGTCCGGCACCACCCGGTTCACCAGCCCGAGCCGCTCGGCGTCGGCGGCGGTGAGCGCGTCACCGAAGAACATCAGCTCCTTGGCCCGCTGCGGGCCGACCAGCCGCGGGAGGAGATAGGCGCCGCCGCCGTCGGGGACGAGCCCGCGCCGCACGAACACCTCGACGAACCTGGCCGACTCCGCCGCCAGCACGAGGTCGCAGGCCAGGGCGAGATGGGCGCCGAGGCCGGCCGCCGTACCGTTCACCGCGGCGATCACCGGCTTCTCGCAGTCCAGCACGGCGGCGGTCAGCCGCTGGGCGCCGAGGCGGAGCACGCGCGCCACGTCACCGGCGACCCGCTCGCCCGCCCCCGCACCGCCCCGCAGATCGGCCCCCGCGCAGAACCCGCGCCCGGTCCCGGTGACGACCACGGCCCGTACCTCCGGGTCGGCCGAGGCGTCCGCGAGCAGCCCGATGACCCGTTCCCGCTGGCCGGGGGTGAGGGCGTTGAGGGCCTCGGGCCGGTTGAGCGTGATGCGCGCGACGTGACCGGCCCGCTCGTGCAGCACCCGCGTCTCCTCCACCCGCGTCTCCTCCACCCGCGTCTCCTCCACCCGCGTCTCCTCCACCCGCGTCTCCTCCACCCGCGTCTCCTCCACCCGTGTCTCGGCCATCAGCGGCACACCGCCAGCGCGTCCAGCGCCACCGCGCCCTGCCCCCGGTCCAGCACCATCAGCGGATTGATGTCCAGCTCCACCAGCTCGTCCCCCAGCTCCAGCGCCATCCGCTGCACCCGCAGCACGACCTCCACGAGCGCGTCCAGATCGGCCGGCGGGCGGCCCCTGACCCCGTCCAGCAGGGCCCGTCCGCGCAGCTCTGCCAGCATGTCGCGGGCCTGGTCCTCCCCGAAGGGCGGCACGCGCACCGCCGCGTCCCGCAGCACCTCGACGAGCACCCCGCCGAGCCCGACCGTCACGGTCGGCCCGAACAGCTCGTCGTGGGTGACGCCGACGACCATCTCCACGCCCCGCTCGACCATCTGGCACACCAGGACGCCGTCCAGCGAGACGCCCTCGTAGCGGGCGATGTCGGTCAGCTCCCGGTAGGCGTCCCGGACCTGGCTGGCCGAGGTCAGGCCGATCTTCACCAGGCCGAGCTCCGTCTTGTGGGCGATCTGCGCGCCGGAGGCCTTCATCACCACCGGGTAGCCGACCTGGCCCGCCGCCCGCACGGCCGCCGCCGCGCTGGTCACCAGCTGCTCGCGGGGCACCCGGATGCCGTAGGCGCGCAGCAGCTGCTTGGCCGCGTGCTCGCTCAGCTGCCGGCCGGGCCGCATCAGCATGCGCGCCTTGCGGAAGGAGGGCGACGGCGTGCGGGGCGCCTCGTCGAAGGGGGAGCGGTAGGCGCTCACGAAGCGGTGGTGGTCGAGGTAGGCGCGGACGGCGGTGAGGCAGTTGCCGACGGTGCGGAAGGTGGCGACCCGGGAGGAGCCGAGCAGCACCTCCCGGTACGCGGGCTCGGTGCCGACCGGTGACCCCCACACCACGCACACCAGCTTGTCCGTGTGCTCCGCCGCGTCGACCAGGTCCCGCACGAGCCGGTCGCTCAGCGGCGGGAAGGGCCCGGTGACCGGGCAGATCAGCACGCCCACCTCGGGATCGTCGAGGATCGCGTCGATGATCTTCCGGCCGCGTTCGTCGCCGACCGGGTGACCGCCGTTGTCCACCGGGTTGGCCACGTTCAGGTACTCGGGTATCCACTGGTGCAGTGCGGCCTGCCTGCCCTCGGACAGCACCGGCAGCCTGAGCCCCGCCCCGACGGCCAGGTCGGCGACGTGCGCGCCGGTGCCGCCCGAGATGGAGTAGACGACGACCCCGTCGGCGCGCGGCGGCCGGGCGCGGGCCAGCAGGGCTGCGGTGTCCTGGAGTTCGTCGAGCCCGTCGACCCGGATCACGCCGTACTGCCGCATCGCCGCGTCCACCACGTCGTCGGCCCCGGTCAGCTTGCCGGTGTGGGAGGCGGCGGTACGGGCCCCGGCCTCGGTGCGCCCCACCTTCACGGCGACGACCGGGACCTTGCGGCGGGCGGCCCGGTCGGCGGCGAGCAGGAAGGACCGGCCGTCCTTCAGGCCCTCGACGTAGGCGGCGATGGCGCCGACCTCCGGCCGCTCGGCGAAGTAGGAGAGGAAGTCGGCGGTCTCCAGGTCGGCCTCGTTGCCGGTGGGCGCCCAGTGGGAGAGCCGGACGCCGAGCTCCTGGAGCGCGAACACCGGCCGTCCCTGGTGCCCGGACTGGGTGATGAGGGCGATCGCCGGGCCGTCCAGGTCGTCCCGGAACCGTTCGAAGGCGTTGAGGTTGGTGTTCGGCCCGAGCAGCCGGAGGCCGGAGCGCCGGGCGGCCGCCGCGAGCCGGGCCTGGGCGCGGGCGCCCTCCTCGCCGGTCTCCGCGAACCCGGAGGCGAAGGCGACCGCGAACCTCACCTTGGCCTCGGCGAGTTCCTCGATCACCGGCAGCGGGTCGGCGACCAGCAGCACGGCCAGGTCCACCTGCTCGGGCAGGTCGGCGACGGACGGGCGGCAGGGGATGCCGAAGACGGCCGGCCTGCTGGGGTGCACCGGATGCACCCGCGCCCCCACCCGCTCGGCCCAGGCGAGCAGTTGTCTCGTGATGCCGGTGTTGGGCCGCCCCTCCGCGTCCGAGGCGCCGATCACGGCGACGGACCCGGGCCGGAAGAACCGGTCGAGATCGGGTACGTCCCGGTGCAGCGGCCGCCCGCTGACGTCCAGCTCGTCCGTGTCGGCCGCCCGGCCGTGCACGGCGGGTCCGGGCCGGGGCTCGCCGCAGGCGATGACCCGGGCCCGGCGGGAGTCGGTGGTGAGGGTGCCGTGGGTTGATCCAAGCATCGGTCCGCCCGCTCCTGTGTGACAGCCATTCCATAACTGACGCTCTGTCAGATTACTGAACTGACGCAATGTCAGGAATGGCTCATGCGGGCAAAGATGCCGTGGACGGGCGAGCCGGGGCCCCGGCGAGCGGCCGAGCGGGTCACACGCTCCAGGATGGCCCGGGCGGCTGGTAGCGTCCAGGCGGTGAGCGACGGTGTGTACGTGGGCAACGCGGGCAAGGACGCGGCGCTGGACCGAGGGTGGCTCCTGGGCCACTTCAAGGACGTCGGCGATCCCCGGCACAGCGAGGCCGTGGAGGTCAAGTGGGGTGTCCACCCGCGCGGCGACGAGAGAGCGGCGTGGGTGCGGGGGGAGGAGCGAACGGCCCTCCTCGTGCTCGTCAGCGGTCGCTTCCGCGTCGAACTCCCCGGTCGCAGCGTCGTCCTGCAAGAGCAGGGCGACTACGTCGTGTGGGGTCGCGGGGTCGACCACTCCTGGTTCGCCGAGGAGGACTCGGTGGTGATGACGGTCCGCTGGCCGTCCGTGCCCGGTTACGCGGTGACACGGGAGCCTTCCGCGCTCGCCTAGGCTCCTAGGCGGTTCTGTCACCGCCGGGCAGCCTCGACAGCCGGCCCGCGCCCCGCTTCGCCACCGCCTTCGCGATCCGCTCCGCGTCGATGGCCAGCTCGCGGAACATGCCGCTGATGGGGTTGGTGAAACCGGTGAAGTGCAGGCCGGGGGCGTTCTTCGGGGCGCGGGGCCCGTGCACGACCGGCCTGCCGCGGGCGTCGAGCACGTCGAGGTGACCGACCAGGCCCTCCAGGGCGCGGACGTACCCGGTCGCGGCGATCACCGCGTCCGGCGACAGCCGCGTACCGTCGGCGAGGACGACCTTGCCGTCCTCGAACCCCTCGACGGCCGCCACGACCTCCACCTTCCCGGTGCGCACGGCGTCGATGAGCCCGACGTCCTGCACCGGGATCGACCCCTGGCGGACCCTGCTGTACAGGCCGGTGTCCGGGCGGGGCAGGCCGTGGGCGGACAGGTCCGGCACGCTCAGCCTGGCCATCGGCCCGGCCAGCCGGTCGACGAGGGCGACCGGCAGCCGCCGTACCAGCACGCCCGTGTACTGCGCCGCCCACCCGGCGGTCGACCGGCGCACGATGTGCGGCGCGGTCCGCACCGCGAGCCGCACCCGGGAGGCGCCGCCCTCCACCAGGTCCACCGCGATCTCGGCGCCGGTGTTGCCGACCCCGACGACCAGCACGTCCCGCCCGGCGTACGGCTCGGCGTTGCGGTACTCGCCGGCGTGCCGGAACTCGCCGCCGTAGCCCTCCAGGCCCGGCCAGTCGGGCACGCGGGGGGTGTGGTTGTACCCGGTGGCCACGACGACCGCGCCGCCGGTGAGCTGCCGCCCGCCGGAGGCGTGCAGCAGCCAGCCCGTGCCGTCGGCCTGCCGCTCGATCCGGGAGACCTCGACGCCGGTGACGATCTCCAGGCCGTGGTGCTCGGCGTACTTCTCCAGGTAGCGCACCACGTTGTCCCGGGACACCCACCGCCCGAACCGGCGCGGCATCGGCAGTCCGGGCAGCGCGGAGAGGCGGCGGGTGGTGTGCAGGTGCAGCCGGTCGTAGTGGCGCCGCCAGGACGCCCCGACCCGGTCGGACTTCTCCAGCACGACCGCGCGTATCCCCCGGGCGCGCAGCGCGTACGCGGCGGCCAGGCCGCCGGGACCGGCGCCGATGACGTAGACGGGGCGGTCGGAGGGGGACACGGAGGGGGGAGAGTCGGCCATGAGCGCGAGCGTAATCACGCACTGGGTTGATGGGTATCGGTCAAGACCGGAATTGGTTGCGGATTGGTCACGGCTGTGGGGGGTGTGGGCAGGACCGGTGCGGAAAGAGTCCGTGACGCGGAGAAGGCGCGACGCGGAGAAACCGCGACGCGGAGAAGGCGCACAGGATTTCCCGGCCCGGCCCTCGGCTTTCCGGCACATCTGACGTACCGTCAGATGTCATGGACGCGATCTGGCTGAGCGGTCCCGAGTGGCTGGCCGTGCTCCGCATCGGGCTCGGCCTGTGGTGGCTGGAGAGCTGGCGGCACAAGGACAGGAAGGGCTGGTTCGAACGCGGCACCGGCATCGCCTGGGCGGCGGACGTCGCGGCGAAGCACCGCTGGAACGCGGTCCGCTCCGGCTTCCGCGTCGTGGTGGAGCCGCGGCCCCGGGCGATGGCGTACGTCGTGGTGTACGCGGAACTCGCCCTCGGCCTGGGGCTGGTGGCCGGCTTCCTCACGCCCGCCGCCCTGGCCGGCGGCCTGCTCCTGAACCTCCTCTACCTCACCCTCATGATCCACGACTGGGCCGAGCAGGGGCAGAACTCGATGATGGCGCTGATCTCGCTGGTCGCGCTGTTCGGGATGTCCTGGCAGGTGTGGTCCGTCGACCACGCCCTGGGATGGTTCTGATGGGCGTTCCGGCCGGAGCGGTACGGTTCGACCTCCCCGAACCCGACGCCTTCACCCGCGCCTACTGGGACGCGGCGGCCGAGGGCCGGCTCCTCCTGCGCCGCTGCGGCGCCTGCGGCCGGGCACACCACTACCCGCGCGAGTTCTGCCCCCACTGCTGGAGCGACGACGTCACCTGGCAGCGGGCGACCGGCCGCGCCACCCTCTACACCTGGTCCGTCGTCCACCGCAACGACCTGCCCCCGTTCGGCGACCGCACCCCCTACGTCGCCGCCGTCGTCGCACTCGCGGAGGGGCCCCGGATGATGACCGAGGTGGTGGACTGCCCGGCCGGGGAACTGCGCCCGGGCATGCCCGTCGACGTGGCGTTCCGGGCGGGAGTGCCGGTCTTCCGGCCGGCGGCCGGGTGAGCGGGCGCACGCGGTTGCATGTTTGTCATGGCCTCTATGAACGAGCAGTCCACCGCCCACCCCGCCCCCGAGCCGCACGGTCACGGCCTGCGCCTGAGCCGCTGGGACGCGGAGTCCGACGCCGACGCGGCAGCCTGGCTGCGCGGCCTGGGGGATCCGGAGTTCCGGCGCTGGAACACCCCGCTCAAGCCGGTCACCGACCTCGACGGCGCCCGGGACTCCCTGCGCGCGCAGCTGGCGAGGGCCGCCGGCGGTGACTGCGCGCCCTTCCGCATCACCGACGCGGACACCGGCGCCACCCTCGGCCACATCGGGCTGAACGCCATCGACCGGGTCATACGCGTCGCCCGCGTCGGCTACTGGGTCCTCCCGGAGGCCCGGGGGCAGCAGGCCGCCGCGCGGGCGCTGGCCCTCGCGAGCCGCTGGGCGTTCACCGAACTCGGCCTGCACCGGCTGGAACTGGGGCACGCCATCGGCCACGACGCGTCGTGCCGGATCGCGGAGAAGTGCGGGTTCCGGTACGAGGGGACCCTGCGCGGGGCGATGTTCGGGGCCGGGCGGCAGGACGCGTTCCGGGACGTGCACCTGCACGCGCGGATCGCCACGGACCCGGAGCCGGCCCTGGGATGACGGACCCGGGGCCGGCCGTGGGATAAACGGGAGGCGGGGCACGGGGGCGGGACGGGAACATGGGGCATGCGCCCCGACGACTGGCACCTCACCGAAGACCTCGACTACTTCCTCTCCCGCGCCGGTGACTTCCTGCGCGCCCGGCCCGCGCCGCACACCGTGGCGCTGACCGTGACCGACGCGCTGCGCAGGCGCGGCCCGCGCCTCTACGGCGACGAGGCCCCCGCGTTCGGATGGCTGGCGGAACCAGGCGGCCCGGTACGCGCGGCCCTGTTCCGGACGCCTCCGCACCCGCTGAACATCACCGCGGTGACCGCCGGGGAGGCCGACGCCCTCGCCGCCCGGCTGCTCGCCCTCGGTCACGCCGTGCCCGGTGTGTCGGCCGAGCGGGAGACCGCGGCCGCGTTCACGGCGGCCTGGGAGCGGCGGACGGGGGACCGAGGCGCACTGGAGCAGCGCCAGCGGCTGTACCGCCTCGGCGACCTGGTGGTGCCGGAGCCCGTGCCCGACGGGCGGGCGCGGGTCGCCGGGACGGCGGACCGGGAGCTGCTGGCGCGCTGGTACGAGGAGTTCGCCGACGCCGTCGGCCAGTCCCGGTCGCAGGAGCCCGGTGCCTGGGCCGACGCCCGCATCGCCCACGGCGGCGTCACCCTCTGGGAGACCCCCGACGGCACCCCCGTCGCCATGGCCGGGGTGACCCCCGAGGTCGCCGGGCAGGTCCGGGTGGCGCCCGTCTACACCCCCGCCCCCTTGCGTGGACGTGGTTACGCGGGCGCCGCGACCGCCGAGGTGAGCCGGGTCGCGCGCGACGCGGGGACCGAGGTGCTGCTCTTCACCGACCTCGCCAATCCGACCAGCAACGGGCTCTACCTGCGCATCGGCTACCGGCCGGTGGCCGACTTCGCGGTGTACCGGTTCGCGTCGGGGCCGCAGCCGGGGCCGGGGGCGGGGCCGCGGTGAGGGCCGGGGTCAGGGCCACAGCAGGGCCGGGGGCAGGGCCACAGCAGAGGGGCCGGGTCAGGGCCACAGCAGGGTCCGCTCCCAGCCGAACGCCGTGTGCCGGTAGGCGAGCCGCACGTGGCGCCGTTCGGGATCACCCTGGAAGAACTCGACCTCCTCCGGCCGCAGCCGGTACAGCGTCCACGTCGGGGACGGTGCGGTCGGGTTCTCCCGGGCCTGTGCCCAGGCCGCCTGCGAGGCGGACCGCAGCTCCTCCAGCGACGGCAGGACCTGGCTCTGCCGGCCGGTCAGGGCCGCCGCGAGCGCGCCCGTCGAGCGGGCGTGCAGATCGGCCTGGCTCTCCTGCGAGGGCGCCGCCGTGACCTGGCCCCGCACCCGGACCTGGCGGCCGAGCACCGGCCAGTAGAAGGCGAGCGCCGCGTACGGGCGGCCGGCGAGCTGCCGGCCCTTGCGGCTGGTGGCGTGGGACGCGAAGGACCAGCCGTCGGCGTCGGCGCCGTGCAGCACGACGATCCGCACGTCCGGACGGCCGTCCTCGTCCGCCGTCGCCAGCGACATGGTGTGCGGCTCGGTCTGCCCGGCGGCCACCGCCTCCGCGAACCAGGCGGTGAACAGGGGGAGCGGGGTGGGGGGCGCGGTCGCCGGGTCGAACGCGGATAGCTCCGTGACCTCGGGGTCCCAGACCCGCAGTGACCTCAGAATCTCGTGGAGATCGGTTGCTGCCATGGGCCGAGTATCCCGGTTCCGCCCCCGCCCCGGCGGGCCCCGCCCTCAGTCCCGTCCCAGCACCACCGTCCCCGACGAGCAGAACCACCCCCCGGTCCCGGACGCCACCGCCAGGCGCGGCAACGCGCCTCCCGCGCGGCGCACCTGCCGCTCCCCGGCCTCGCCCCGCAGCTGCCGTACCGCCTCCACCAGCAGGAACAGGCCGCGCATGCCCGGGTGTTGCGCCGACAGGCCGCCCCCGTCGGTGTTCACCGGCAGTTCCCCGCCCCGCACCAGCAGCCGTCCCTCCCCGACGAACGCGCCGCCCTCGCCCTTCCCGCAGAAGCCGAGGTCCTCCAGGGTCACCAGGGTCATGTAGGTGAAGGCGTCGTAGATCTCCGCGAAGTCGATCTCCTCGGGGCGGACGCCGGCCCGCTCGAAGGCGAGCCGGCCGCTGACCGCGGCCGGGGAGACGGTGAAGTCGGGCCACTCGGACATGGTGGCGTGCGAGACGTGTTCGCCGGTGCCGAGGATCCAGACGGGGGCCGCGCGGCTGTCCCGCGCGTACTCCTCGGCCGCCAGCAGCACCGCCGCGCCGCCGTCGGAGCGCAGACAGCAGTGCAGCTTGGTGAAGGGGTCGGCGATCACGGGGCCGGACAGGACGTCGTCGACGGTGACCGGGTCGCGGAACATCGCCTCGGGGTTGAGCGAGGCGTTCGCCCTGGCCTGCACCGCGATCTGGGCCAACTGCTCGATCGTCGTGCCGTGTTCGATCATGTGGCGGCGGGCCGCCATCGCGTACTTGGCGATCAGCGTGTGGCCGTAGGGGACCTCGAACTGGAGCGGGCCGCGGGCGCCGAAGGACAGGTCGCCGGTCCGCCGGCCCGCCTTGATGTCCGCGCGTGCCGTGGAGCCGTACACCAGCAGGACGGCGTTCGCGTGGCCCGCCGCTATCGCGTCCGCCGCGTGCCCCGCCATGACCTCCCAGGTGGAGCCGCCGACGGAGGTCGAGTCCACCCAGGTGGGGCGCAGGCCCAGGTACTCCGCCACCTCCACCGGGGCCAGTGTGCCGAGCCCCGCCGAGGCGAAGCCGTCCACGTGCGCCCGGTCCAGTCCCGCGTCCGCAAGCGCCCGGCGGGCCGCCTGGGCGTGCAGGGTGTACGCGGTCGCGTCGGCCACCCGGCCGCAGTCGGAGAGGGCGGCACCCACCACGGCGACTTTCCGGCTCCCTCGCGTCATGAATCTGACGGTACATCAGATCGGCCGGCGCGCGGCAGGCCGCGCACCTGTGGGCCGAGGCCGGCGTACGGTCCGGCGTACCCCTGGGCATCTGTGCCGCTCCGCCCTAACATGACGGACCGTCAGATAGTGGCCGGGAGGGATCAGCCATGGACACGCGCCTCACCGCCGAGCAGGACGCGATCCGCCGCACCCTGCGCGAGCTGCTGCACAAGCGCTGCGGGGCGGCGGAACTACGGGCCGCCGTCGACAGCCCGGCCGGGCACGACCCCGCCCTGTGGACCGCCCTCGCCGACCGGCTCGGCCTGCCGGGCCTGGCCCTCCCCGAGGCGTACGGCGGTGTCGGCTGCCCCGTCACCGACCTCGTCCTCGCCTGCGAGGAGGTGGGGCGGGCGCTCGCCCCCTCGCCCCTGCTCGCCACCGCCGTCCTCGCCGCCCCGCTGATCCTCGCCCTCGGCACCGACGCCCAGCGCGCCGGCCTGCTGCCCCGCCTCGCCTCCGGCGCGCTCACCGCCGCCCTCGCCGTCCCCGGCCCCGCCCTCGCCACCGCCCTCGCCCTGACCGGCGGCAACGCCGGCCAGTGGGCGGGCGGGGGCCGGGCCGGGGGTGTGCAGGCCCGGCGGGACGGGGGCGGGTGGCGACTGTACGGGGAGGTGGACCAGGTGCTGGACGGGCACGGGGCCGGTCTGCTGGTCGTCGCCGCGCACACCGGCGGCTTCGCACGCTCCCGGACCCTCCTCTTCCTGGTCGAAGGGGACGCGGCAGGGGTCGTACGGACCCGGCGGACCACGCTCGACGCCACCCGGCCGCAGGGGCGGGTCCAGCTGCGGGACGTGCCGGCCGAGCTGCTCGGGGACGAGGACGCCGACGTGCTCGCCGCCCTCGCCGCCCTCGGCGACACCGTCGCCGCCGTGCTCGCCGCCGAGGCCGTCGGGGCCGCGGACCGGGCGCTGGAGCGGACCGTGGAGTACGTCGGGCAGCGCGAGCAGTTCGGGCGGGCGATCGGCTCCTTCCAGGCGGTCAAGCACCGTCTCGCGGACGTGCACGTACAGGTGCAGGCGGCCCGGTCGGCCGCGTACTACGCCGCCTGGGCGACCGCTCAGGGGGAGCGGGCCGGCGGGCTCGCGCTGGCGCAGGCCCTTCAGGCGCTGCGGAGCGCGGCGGGGGAGGCGATCCAGCTGCACGGCGGGATCGGTTTCACCTGGGAGCACGAGGCGCACCTGTACTTCAAGCGGGCGGCTGGAGACGATCTGCTCTTCGGGCCGGTGCACCGGCTACGGGCGCGGGCGGCAGAGGCGGCCCGGCTCTTCGAGCGTGAGGAGGTGACGGTGCGATGACCGCCGTCGGAGTGCGCGTGGTGCAGAAGGTGTCGTCCACCCGGGGCTTCGCCAAGCTCGCCCCCCACGTGGTACCGGCCCTGGACCGGGCCGTCCACCGGCTCACCCGGGGCCGGGTGCTGCTCAGCGCCCAGATGCTGCCGGGGGTCCTCCTCACCTCCACCGGCGCCCGCAGCGGGCTGCCCCGCCGCACACCGCTCGCCTGTATGCCGGAGGCGGGCGCGGACGGCCGGAGCTGGCTGCTCATCGGCTCCAACTTCGGGCGCACCGAGCACCCGGCCTGGACCGCCAACCTGCTCGCCCACCCGGACGCCTCCGTCAGCTGGAAGGGCGAGGACATCCCCGTCACGGCCCACCTGCTGACCGGGGACGAGCGGGCGGCGGCCTGGAAGACGCTGCTGGAGTTCTGGCCGCCGTACGCGACGTACCAGGCACGGGTGGAACGGGAGATCCGGGTCTTCCGGCTCACGCGCCGCGGGTAGCGGCGCCGGCCGCTCCGCCGGCGGGAACGCGCCGATGCGAGCCGCTGAAGGACCGGCCCCTGCCGGCGTAGGCGTTTGCCGGGCCGCACAGCACGACAGGCGGTGGTCCACTCGCGTGAACCACCGCCTGCCAGACAGGACTTCGTGCCGGAGAATGGGTGCCAAAGAGGAGTGCCGCTGAACGGCCTATTTCGTCGGCTTCCTGCCCGTCACGCCCAGGTACACCAACAGCGCCAGATTCGGCTTGAGTTCGGCCTGCTTGACACCCCAGGACGAGAAGCCCTTCTGGTGCCCGGCCACCGAGGCCAGCATCGCGACCAGGGAACCCGCGACCGCCGCGGGGTTCACGTCCTTGTCGACCCTGCCCTTGGACTGCAACTCCGTGATGGATTCCGCCAGTGAATTGTTCACCGAGTTCAGAATCTTCATACGGATCTTGTAGAACCGTTTGTCCCCTTCGGCGGCGCCGAGGTCCACGACACGGAGGATGGCATCGTTCTTCCGCCAGAACTCCAGGAATCCCTCGACGAGTTCCTGCGCGGTCTGCCAGCCCGCCTTGCCGGCCCAGCTCCGCCCGGCGACCAGATCGGTCAACCCGGCCCCCTCCGCGGCCATTTCCTCGGCGATCTCCAGGACGGCACCCTCGACGTCCGGGAAGTACTGGTAGAAGGTCGCGGGCGAAGTGCCCGCCTTCCGGGCAACATCGATGACCTTGACGTCCCGGTACGGGGAAGAGCTGAGCATTTCGCTGAGGCAGTCGAGCAGCTTCTGCCGGGTCGCCTGCCCACGCCGACCGGCCACGCGGCCGTCGACGGTACGCACTTGTCCTGTCATGTCGTCAGCTTACCGAGGGGGGATCCCAGCGCGATTCGGCCGACTGCAAATGGGGTGCACGGGCGTGAGAGGGGTGGTGTCCCTGGTCTGCGCGGTGCGCGCGACGCGGTTACTTTGGCGACATGGCCGAAAACAGGGCATCGGTGTACGGAGAGGGCGTCCCCTGCTGGGTGGACGCGCAGCTCCCCGACGTGGCGGCCGGGGAGCGGTTCTACGGGGAACTCTTCGGCTGGGCCTTCGAGGAGGCGTACGGCACCACCGTATGGGCGCGGCTGGACGGCGAACCCGTCGCCGCCCTCACGCCCAAGACGGACGGCCGCATGCCCACCGTCTGGACGGTGTACTTCGCCACCCCGGACGCCGTGGCCCTGTGCCGGCGGATCCTCGTGGCCGGCGGGCAGATCGTCACGGCGCCGGTACCGGTCGGCGACCTGGGCACGGCCGCGCTGGCCACCGACCGCGAGGGCGCCGTCTTCGGCCTGTGGCAGCCGGGCGAGCACCCCGGCTTCGTCCTGCGCCACGCCCCCGGCACCTTCGTCTGGGCCGAGCTGTACGCCCGGGACACCGAGGCGGCCAACGCCTTCTACGGCGGCCTCTTCCACGACGCCCTGTTCGGCACCGAGGCCGAACCCGACTTCGGCCGCGCCCCCGTCTCCGCCGTCTTCCCCGCCGAGATGCCCCCGCACTTCCTCGTCCACTTCCGGGTGGAGGACCTCGGGGAGGCCCTCGGGGCGGTCCAGCGGCTCGGCGGCCGGGTGCAGGCGGGGCCTTTCGAGGCCTCGTACGGAACCGTGGCCGTCGTCACCGACAATCAGGGGGCGTCCTTCGCGCTGCTCCACCGCTGAGATCGAAAGTTTTTGCTCTCCTTATAGGGAGACACCCCGATTTGTCACCGGGTTCGCACCATCGACCCGGGCCAGGAAGAATCGGGGTGCGTGCCGCCGTGGCGGTTCGGTGGTGAGACGCTGCACGGGGTCGCGTACATATGTGGGTGACGTGGCTCGTACGGGGAGGTGGCAGGCAAGTGGTGGATCAGCTGACACAGCACGATCCGAGGCGGATCGGGCCGTTCGAGGTGCTGGGCCGGCTGGGGGCCGGCGGCATGGGGCTGGTCTATCTCGCGCGCTCGGCGTCCGGCCGGCGCGTGGCGATCAAGACGGTCCGCACGGAGCTCGCCGAGGACCAGCTGTTCCGCGTCCGCTTCACGCGTGAGGTGGAGGCGGCCCGGGCGGTCTCCGGCTTCTACACGGCCGCCGTCGTCGACGCCGACCCGCGTGCCGCCGTGCCGTGGCTGGCCACCGCCTACGTCCCCGCGCCCTCCCTCGAGGAGATAGTGAACGACTGCGGGCCGCTCCCGGCCCAGGCGGTGCGCTGGCTCGCGGCGGGCGTCGCGGAGGCGCTGCAGTCCATCCACGGCGCCGGGCTCGTGCACCGCGACCTCAAGCCGTCCAACGTGCTCGTCGTCGAGGACGGCCCCCGGGTCATCGACTTCGGCATCGCGTCCGGTGTTTCGAACACGCGTTTGACGATGACCAACGTGGCCGTCGGCACCCCCGCCTACATGTCACCCGAGCAGGCCAAGGACTCCCGCAGCGTCACCGGCGCCAGCGACGTCTTCTCGCTCGGCTCCATGCTGGTCTTCGCCGCCACCGGACACCCGCCCTTCCACGGCGCCAACCCGGTCGAGACCGTCTTCATGCTGCTGCGCGAGGGCCCCGACCTCGAAGGCCTCCCGGACGAGCTGCGCCCGCTGATCGAGTCCTGCATGCAGATGGACGCCACGGCCCGCCCCAACCCCGCCGACCTCCAGGCCCAGCTCGCCCCCCACCTCTTCGGCTCCGGCTCCGACGACAGCGGCACCGCCTCCGCCTGGCTCCCCGAGAAGGCGGTCGCCCTCATCGAGTCCCGCCGGGGCGGCCGCCCGGCCGCCAGGCCGTCCCCGACCGGCGCCCGCAGCGCCGGCCGCCCCGTGCTGCCCCCGCCGCCCTCGTACGACCCCGCCGTGCCGGCCCCCGGCCCCGTCCCCGCGCCGGCTCCCACGGGCACCCCCGACACCGGCCCCGTCCGGCTGGCCGGCGCCAAGGTGCCCATCGGCCCCGGCCCGCGCGTCTCCGACGCCCGCGCCGCCGCCGTCAAGGCACCCCCGCCCGAGGCCGGCCTGGTCGCCAGCTGGTCCCGCCCGCGCCCCGGCATGGGCGGCGCCGACCCCGCCGTACCCGCGGCCCCGCCCCCGGAGACCGGCACCGGCTGGCGGCCCTGGCGCTTCCGCATGTCCAACGACGTCTGGGGCACCCCGGCCGTCGACGGCGACCTCGTCTACGTCACCTCCTTCGAGGTGCACGCCCTGGACGTGGCCACCGGCCGCCGCCGCTTCAAGAGCCGGGACGTCGCCTGGTCCATGGCGGTCGCCGACGGCCGCATCCACGCCTCCGACGGGCCCACCCTGTTCGCCCTCGACTGCCGCCAGGGCACCGACCTGTGGCGGCTGTCCACCGACGCCTGGGTGTACTCCCTCAAGGCCGACCGCGGCACCGTCGTCACCGGCACCCGCGGCGGCGGCGTCCAGGCCTGGGAGGCCTCCACCGGCCAGAAGCTGTGGGAGCTCACCGGCTGCCAGACCGACTTCGAGTCCCCCGAGGCCGGACCCGCCCTGCACGACGGCACCGTCTACCTCTGGCAGGACGCCCGCCTGCGCGCCCTGGACGCCCGCACCGGCGAGGAACGCTGGTCGTACCCCATCGGTGACGCGGCCTCCTGCGGCGGCGTACCGGTCCGGCTCACCCACGCCCCCGACGGCTGCGTGTACGTCTCCGCCGGCACCCGCGTCCTCGCCATCGACGTGGCCGGCGGCATGGTGCGCTGGCACTTCGAGGCCCCCGCCGCCTTCCTCAGCCCGCCCACCTTCGCCCCCGGCCCCGCGGTCACCGGCGGCGGCGTCTACCTCGCCGACTACCTCGGCACCGTCTACGCCCTCGACGCCACCGACGGCCGCGACCGCTGGCGCATCGCCACCGAGGCCCGCGCCTCCGTCGAACCCGTCCTCGTCGCCGCCGGCCACGTCCACGTCGGCAGCGGCAAGGGCCTGTACACCCTGGACGCCGTCACCGGCACCCCCAAGTGGCGCTTCCAGGCGGGCGGCGACGTGGTGGGCGCGCCCGCCGTCGCCGAGGGTCGCATCCACTTCGGCTCCACCGACCACCTCCTGTACACCCTCAAGGCCGACGACGGCCGCCTGCGCTGGAAACTCGCCACCGGCGGCGAGATCACCGGCTCCCCGGTGGTCCAGGACGGCGTGGTGTACGCGTGCAGCAAGGACCGGTGCGTGTACGCGCTCGACGCGGAGAAGGGGACCGGTACCGCACGGACGACGTGACGGACGACGTGACGGACGACGTGACGGACGACGTGACCCGCACCGGCTCCCGGAGACGGCCACCGTGCCGGTAGTCGCACGGAAGGGGCTGCGGACGGCGGCCGTCGCTCCGGGGAGGGACGGTCACCGATCCGGTCACCCGCTCGGTCACCGCTCCCGCAGCAGACGCTACCCCCCCCGTGCGCGCACCCCGCCAGACGGTCACTCACCGTATCCGCGGCTCCGCCCGGACCCTGCGGGCGAACAGCTCCGCCTGCCGCCCGCCCGGCAGGTTCCCCAACGCGATCAGCTGCGGCGCCTGCGCGAACCCCGGCGCCCGCGCCGCCTCCCGCGCCGCCCACAACGCCCGCACGGTCCCCTGCACGGCCTCGGCCGGACCCCCGGCGATCACACGGGCACACCACAGCGCGGCCTCCACCGCCCGCCCCTCCTCCGTGACCTCCGAGACCAGGCCGATCTCATGCGCCCGCCGGGCCCCGATCCGCTCGGCGTTGCCCAGGAGCACCATCCGCGCGACCTCCCCGTACGGCATCCGCTGGGCCATCAGCACGGACTCGTACGCGCTGACCATCCCGTACGTGGTGTGCGGATCGAAGAACACGGCGGTGGCGTCGGCGACGACGAACTCGCTCTCCCCCAGCAGATAGAACGCCCCGCCGCAGGCCATCCCGCGCACGGCGGCCACGACCGGCTTCCACAGGTCGTTCGCCTTCGGTCCGACCGTCAGCAGCGGATCGTCCTGCATGTACGGCGACGACGGCTGCGGCACCACCACGTCCCGGTCGATCCCGGTGCAGAACGCCCGCTCACCCGCCCCGGTCAGAACGACGGCACGCACCCGGTCGTCGAACCGCAACCGACGCCACAGCGCCCTCAGTTCCTCCGCCATCCGCAGGTCGATCGCGTTGAGCCGCCCGGGCCGGTCCAGGGTGACGACGGCGACGCCCGTGCCCTCGTCGACATCGAGGCGCACGGTCTCCGTCCCCGCGGAACTCACGCCGGCACCCACTGCGGCAGCCCGTCCGCGAACACCACCCGGACCTGGGCGCCGATCCTCACCTCCCGCGGATCGAACGAGCCGAGCGGCGCCCCGGCACGGCGGACGAGGTTCCCCACCAGCCGCACCCGCGGCGCGTCCTCCAACTCCACCACGACCACGTTGTACGGCGCCTGCTCCGCGTACTCCGGCAGCAGCGGCGGATGCGGAACGACGTACGACCAGACGCGCCCGCGTCCCGAGGTGAGCCGCCACTCGCACGCGAAGGACCGGCAGTGCGGACAGCACGGGCGGGGCGGGAAGCGGGGCTCCCCGCACTCGGCGCAGGCCTGGACGCGCAGCTCGCCCTCGGCGGCGTACCGCCAGAAGGGAGCGCCGTCGGTGTCGGTGACGGGACGCAGCACGGGACGGTCAACTCCTCAGCAGAAGGGCGGAGGTGGGAACCCCTTCGCCGGCGGTGACGAGGCACGTGGCGGCGCCCGGCACCTGCGCGGTACTGGTCCCGCGCAACTGCTTCACGCCCTCGTTGATCAGATTGAAGCCGTGCACATAGGCCTCGGAGAGCCCGCCCCCGCCCGTGTTGACGGGCAGCCGCCCCCCGATCTCCAGCGCGCCGCCCTCCGTGAACGCCCCGCCCTCGCCCCGCCCGCAGAAGCCGTACCCCTCCAGGGAAAGCGGTACGAGGGCCGTGAACGCGTCGTATATCTGGGCGACGTCCACGTCCTCCGTGGTGAAGTCCGCCTGCTTCCACAGGTGTCGCGCGGCGGTCCAGGCGGGCCCGGTGAGCGGGTCGTCGTTCCAGTAGTTGACCATGCCGTGGTGCTGGGCGGGCAGGCCCTGGGCGGCGGAGTGGACGTACACGGGCCGCTGCCGGCAGTCCAGGGCGCGCTCCCTGGAGACGACCACGCAGGCGAGCGCCCCGTCCGTCTCCAGGCAGTTGTCGAAGAGGCAGAGGGGCTCGCTGATCCACCGGGCGGTCATGTACATCTCGCGGGTCAGCGGCCGCTCGTACATGACGGCCGCCGGATTCTGGTTCGCCCGGTTCCGGCAGGCGAGGGCGACATTGAACAGGTGGTCCCGGGTGGCGCCGTACTCGTGCATGTACCGCCGCGCCAGCATGGCGATCTCGTCGGCGGGCCGCAGCAGACCGAACGGCCGCGTCCACTGGGCGGGCGTGGGCAGCTGAACGGCGGTGTTGGTCCACGGCCGGGGCCCGCTCCCGCGCTTCCGCGACCGCCAGGCGACCCCGACCGTGGCCTGGCCGCTCGCTATCGCGGCGGCGAGATGCGCGACGGTCGCACAGGAGCCGCCGCCCCCGTACCCCACCTTGCTGAAGAAGGTGAGATCACCGAACCCGACGGCCTTCGCCAGCTCCACCTCGTCCGTCTCCTCCATGGTGTAGGAGGCGAGGGCGTCGACCTCGCCGGGGGCGATCCCGGCGTCGTCGAGGGCGGCGAGGACCGCACGGCAGGCGAGGGTCTTCTCGTCCTCGGGGAGCCGCTTGGCGAAGGCGGTCTGCCCGATGCCGACGATGGCGGTGGCGTCCTTCAGCCCTGGTCCTGGCATGGTGCACCCACCCTTCTGCTGCTGACAGTCCGTCAGGTTACCGCTAATCTGACGGACAGTCAGCTATTGGTGCAGGGGGCTGCTATGAGTGACGGGGACGACCGGGGCGACCGGGGCGATCGGGGCGATCGGGGTGGCCGGGGTGATCGGAGCGACTGGGACACCGTCCCGCGGCTCGTGCGGTGGTCGGCCGAGCGGTACGCGGACACGGAGGCGGTGGTGGACGGCCGCACGAGGATCACGTACGCGGAGCTGGGCGCCCGGGTGGAACGGGCGGCGGCGGCCTGCATGGCGAACGGCGTGACGGTGGGCGACCGGGTGGCGATCTGGGCCCCCAACTCCCTCGAGTGGATCGTCGCGGCACTGGGCGCGGTCTCGGCGGGCGCCGTGCTCGTACCGCTGAACACCCGCTTCAAGGGGACGGAGGCGGCGGATGTGCTGGGCAGGAGCGGGAGCCGGCTCCTCTTCGTGACGGGAACGTTCCTGGGCACGTCGTACGTGGCGTCGCTGCGGCGGGCGGCCGGGGAGGCGGGCGGGGAGGTGGGCGGGGAGGCGGGCGGGAGTACTGGTCCGGGTGCCGGCCCCTTGCCCGGGCTCCCGGAACTGGAACAGGTGGTGGTCCTGTCCGACGACGCCCCACCGGACTTCCGCACCTGGAAGGACTTCCTGGCGAGCGGGGAGGGGCTGGCGGAAGCGGAGGTTCACCGGCGGGCGGCCCAGGTCGACGGCGACTGCCTCTCGGACATCATCTTCACCTCGGGCACGACGGGCCGCCCCAAGGGCGCGATGATCACCCACGCGCAGACCCTGCGGGCGTACGACATCTGGGCGCACCTGGCGGGACTGCGCTCCTCCGACCGCTACCTGATCGTGAACCCCTTCTTCCACACCTTCGGCTACAAAGCGGGCGTCATCGCCTGCCTGACGCGTGGCGCGACGATGATCCCCCAGCCGGTGTTCAACGTGGACACGGCGCTGGCGAACATAGCCGCGGAACGGGTCTCGGTCCTCCCGGGCCCGCCCACCCTCCACCAGTCACTCCTCGACCACCCGGCGAGGGACGCGCACGACCTCTCGGCGCTCCGGCTGGTGGTGACCGGGGCGGCGGTCGTACCGCTGCGCCTGGTGGAACGCCTGCGCGGTGAGCTGGGCGTGGGCACGGTCCTCACCGCGTACGGACTCTCCGAGGCCAGCGGCATCGTGACGATGTGCCGCCGGGGCGACGAACCGTCGGTGATCGCGTCCACCTCGGGCCGAGCGATACCCGGGACGGAGGTGAGGGTGGCCGATGCGGACGGTGCCCCGCTCCCCGCCGGCACCCCGGGCGAGGTCCTGGTCAGGGGCTTCACCATCATGCGCGGCTACTACGAGGACGAACCGGCGACGGCGGAGGCGATCACGGAGGACGGCTGGCTGCGCACCGGCGACGTGGGCGTCCTGGACGAGGCCGGCAACCTCCGGATCACCGACCGCATCAAGGACATGTACATAGTCGGCGGCTTCAACGCCTACCCGGCCGAAATAGAGCAACTCCTCGGCCTCCACCCGGACGTGGCGGACGTGGCGGTCATCGGAATCCCGGACGCGAGGCTCGGCGAGGTGGGCAAGGCGTACGTGGTCCGGCGACCGGGGTCCGTGGTCACCGCGGACGACCTGATCGCCTGGGCGCGGAGGGAGATGGCCAACTACAAGGTGCCCAGGGTGGTCGAGTTCGTGGCCGCGCTCCCCCGCAACGCGAGCGGCAAGGTGGTGAAGGGGGAACTGCGGGTGGGTGACCGGGGGGCGGGGTGACCGGGGGCGGGGTGACCGGGGGCGGGGTTGAGAGGCTGAGGTGGGGCCGCCCGCTTCTTTCGCATTGTCGGGGTGGAGCGGCCCGCGTCAAGGGCGCTTCGTTCCGCTGCGCTGCACTCCGCGTCGGCTGGCGCCGATCGGCCTACGGCCGCCCCTTGACCCGGCCCGCTCCACCCCGGGGAAGAAGCGAGCGGGCAGCCCGGGGAATGGGGGCCCGGGTGGGTGGCCCCTGAGGCCGACTGGGCTGCGGGGCGGGGTTGAGGGGGCGTGGTCCCTTGGGCCGGTTGGGTGTGGGGCGGGGTCGAGGCCGGGGGCGCGGTCGCGCCTCGCCTGCACGCCGGGTGGGTTTGGCGACTTGCGGTGAGTGGGGGTGGGAGGGGTGAGTGGGTGGGGGTGGGGGTGGGGGTGGGGGCTGGCTGGGGTGAGTGGGTGGGTGTGGGGGTGGGGGGTGGGGGCTGGCTGGGGTGAGTGGGTGGGGAGAGTGGGTGCGGGTGCGGGTTCGGGGGGTGGGGGAGCGCGGCACGTGGAACAGGTGGTGCAGGCTGGCGCAGTGGCGCAGTGGCGCAGTGGCGCAGTGGCGCACGGGAGTGCAGTGGCCCACGGGAGTGCAGTGGCGCACGGGAGTGCAGTGGCGCACGGGAGTGCAGTGGCGCACGGGAGTGCAGTGATACAGGTCCTGGGCTGCCGCCCGCCGCCTCCCACGGATTCGTACCACCAGCGTCACACTGGCCTCACGGGTCACAGCCGCTCGGTGATTGGCAGAAATGGGCGCGGGGTGGACGGCTGGGCCGCAGGCCGCTGAGTGGGGTGTTGCCCAGATCTGCCAATGATGCCCGCAACTCCGGCTGTGCGGCCGAAACCCTCTCCCCAGCTCGGTTGATCCACCAGACTTGGTGCTGGCTTCCGGGCTTCCGAGGGAAAGTGAGGACGGCAAGCATGGCGAAGAGTGCACTTCTGGTGATGGATGTCCAACGGGACGTCGTGGCCATCGCCGACCACGACGGTTCTGGATATCTGCCGCGCTTGCGGAGGGCCATCGACGGTGCACGTGCTGTCGGCATTCCCGTGATCTACGTGGTGATGGGGTTGCGGCCGGGTGATCCGGAAGTCAGTTCTCGCAACAGGGTGATGACGAATGTCGTGCGGGCCGGTCTGTTCACCGAGGGCGCCCCTGGCACCGAGATCCATCCCGATGTCGCGCCCCAGCGGAGTGACGTCGTGGTGACCAAGAGGCGGGGGAGCGCGTTCTCGGGCAGCGACCTCGACTTGGTACTCAGGGCTCGCGATGTCGACAGCCTGGTTCTCACCGGCATCGCCACCAGCGCCGTGGTGCTGTCCACGCTGTGGCACGCCATCGACCTGGACTTCGGCCTCACCGTCCTGGCGGACGCCTGCCTCGACACCGACCCCGAGGTGCACCAGATCCTCACCGAGAAGCTGTTCCCGCAGTGGGCGGACGTCCTCACCGTCGAGGACTGGCTCAGCGTCATCGCACCGCGATAGCGGCAGACCGTCCGGCCCGGTCCCTCGCGTGCGGGGCAGGACGGCATCGGCGTGGCCCCCGTCGGCCGGAGTTGCCTCCCTCCCCCCACTCACCGATCGCCGCTGAGCCCACCCGGCGTGCAGGCGAGGCGCGACCGCGCCCCCCGGCCCCGGCCCACACCTCAGCCGGCCCAAGGGATCACGCCCCCGGACCCCGCCCCGCAGCCCAGCCCACGCAAGGGACACCTACCCGGGCCCCCATTCCCCGGGCTGCCCGCTCGCTTCTTCCCCGTGGTTCCGCGGGCCGAGTCAAGGGTGGCCCGTAGGGCCATCGCCGAAGGCGACGCGGGAGTGGAGCGAAGCGGAACGGGAGCGCCCTTTACTCGGGTCGCGGAACCACGACACTGCAAAAGAAGCGGGCGGCCCCACGGTCACTTCTCAACCGGCGGCCAGTGCACCCAGGGCCGTCCGGATCTCCTGGAGCATGTGAGCGGGCCGGTGGAAGACTTCCTCGGCGCCGAAGCGGAGGAGGTTGCGGACCTCCGGGCACTGGAGGATCTGGTTGAAGCGGGCCATGTCCCTGCGGTGGGCGTCGCGGGTGCCGTGGTAGGCGTACCCCTCGATCTCGACCCCCAGCCCCTCCCTTCGGAAGAGGAAGTCGAGGTACCGGCGTCGGCCCTCCGCGGTGCGTAGCTCCGCCTGGCTCTCGGGGTGAAGCCCGGCGTCGTGCATACGCAGTCGGGCTACGGTCTCGGCCGGTGATCCGGCGAGTGGATCCGTCAACCGCAGCCACTCCCGGCCCCTGACCGCACCCCGCGACGTCGGCGACGTCGGCGACGTCGCCTCGAGGGCGTCGGCGATCGCGTCCGCCTTGAGGAGCGGGAGACGGCGGAGGCCGCCGACCCTCCGCTCGGAGAGAGCCGAGTCCACAGCGACCACCGCTTCGTCCCTCGGGCCGTCTCTGAGCAGGTCGGCGAGCGTGCGGGTCGGTGGAGTGAGCCGCAGTCCCTGGCGCTCCCATACGTCGTGCGTGCCGAGTGGCAGCCGGTGTACACGCACGCCGCTGCCTTCGCGGCGGAGGGTGAGCTGTGGGTCCGTGAACTCCAGGGGCGTGCCGGAGACGCCGGCCAGGGTCTCGATCCGCCAGATCGCCGCCGCTGAGCGGTGGCTCACGATCAGCCTGGGCTTGAGGAGTTGCACGGCCAGCAGCCGGGTGCGGAGATCCACGCTCCGCCCCGGCTCGTACCAGGCGCCGCACCGGAGCCGCGTCCAGCCCTCGGCCCGTAGCGCACGGGTGAGGTCCCGCCGGGGCCACCCGGCCGCCACGGCCCGTGAGACGAGGAGGATGCCCCTCTCCGACAGTGCCCGTAAGTCCCTCCGTTCCACCCGGTCAAGATCGCAGATTCCCGGATCTGCCGCCTGGCCTGTGGATAACCCGGTGGGGTCGTCAGCTCTTGAGGGAGCCGAGGAAAGTGGTCCAGGTGGCCGGACGGAACAGCAACACGGGGCCGTCCGCGGCCCTCTTCGAGTCACGGACGGGGATCACGTCGGGGTGGGGGGCGGCGACCTCCACGCAGTCACCGCCGCTGCCGTTGCTGTAGCTGCTCCTTCGCCACAGGGCAGTGCTCAGGTCGATCCTGGTGCTTGCCATCTCGGTAGTCCTCTGCAGCTTGTTCGACTATGGCCAGGGACGCCTCTGGTGCGAGTGCTGCGGCCCTGAGCAGATCGTACGACTTGCGGTAGTCCTTCACGAGCGCTGGATAGTCGATGAGTTGGCCATTGTGGAGCCCTTCGGTGTAGATCACCGGCGGAGCGTCCGGAAAGGTCATGGCCTTCATCATGCCCATCATGAAGGGGTGGGCGAGCGCCGTTTCCGGGAGGATCTGCAAAACCCCCTGTGCAGACCGGATCACGTGTGCAATGTGCTCCAGTTGGACCGCCATCTCCGTCGGACAGAGGAGAGGTTTGCGGATCAGGGACTCGTGCAGCACCGCCCAGAACGCCGGACGCTCTTCACGTCCCCAGATTTCCGCGCGCTTCAGACGAGCCTGGACCTGCTTGCCGACCGTCTCGGGCCGAAGCCACGGCAGCGAAGTGTGAACGACGGCCTCCGCGTATGCCTGCGTCTGCAACAACCCCGGCACCAACATAGGCGCCCACTCCTCGATCGTCTCCGCGTGCTGCTCCATCTCCGCCACGTCCGCGAAGTACTCGGCATGCCCCGACTGCCGTGCCCTGCGGGCGTCTTCACAACGCCGCTCGAAAAAGCCGTCGGTCTTCAGCACCTGGTCGACGTGCCGGGCCAGGTCCAGCGGCATGCGCCGCTCGCCGCGCTCGATCTGGCTCAGGAACGGGACGCCGCGGAAGCTTCCCTCCGCCAGTTGTTCGAGGGTGAGGCCGGCCAGCTCGCGTTGGTAGCGCAACTCGGCGCCGTAGAAGGAGGGGACGTTCGCGGACGCGTCGGGGTCCTTGCGTGGGGGCACGGAGCATCACCGCCGTTTTGCCAGTTGCGCTTGCGTAGTCGAAATCCCTTCCACGGTACGCGGATCGACGTCACGCTGTGACTGATTCGTCACAGAGAGCACAGGAAGGTGTGCGTGACCGTGCCCCCACAACCCCCCACCCCCACCCCCACTTCCCGTTCCGGCGTCTACGACACGACCCTCTGCGTGGAGGAACTGCGCGACGCCCTCGCCGCCCACGGCATCACGCTGCCGTCGCTTCGGGTGGACCTGCCGGGCTTCGCGGCGGAGTACCGGCCTCCCGCGGGGCTGGTCGCGCTCGGCAACTGCAATGCCGTGACCGCGTACAAGCTGGCGGCGGTGCTGCGAGGCGACGGCCGGGTGCCGAGCCCGCCCGCGCTGGACCTCGACCTGCCGGCCGTACCCGAGGCACTCGCGGGCCTGCGTCGCACGGTACGCCGCCACCTGGGCGTGCCCTGCGCCGAGGTCCAGCTCTGCGTCACCGAGCTCGTCACCAACGTCGTCCGGCATGTGGGGGAGGGCACTCCGGTCCGCGTACGGGTGGCTCGCATGGACGGTGGCCGCGTGCGCGTGGAGGTCACCGACCCGGACGCGCGAGCCCTGCCGGTGCTCGCGCGGGCGGCGGACGACGATGAGGAGGGGCGAGGACTCGTTCTGCTCGACGCGGTGGCGTTGCGGTGGGGGGTGGCGCAGCGGAGCAAGGGCAAGACGGTGTGGTGCGAGCTGAATGTGGCGGAAGCCGAGTCGCAGGGGCACGAGCGGCCTCAGTGACGGCCCTCAGGGGAATTCCGGTGCTGGAAGCTCACGCCGTCGCGCCACTCCAGAAGCCTTGGGTCCTACGACGATGGGACCGGTAAGAACCGGTCCCATCGGCCTGTCGTATGTGGGATCAGCCAGCGTGGTTCTCCTGTGGAGCCACTCCAGCGTGGTCCTCCGCCGTCGCCGGGCTGGACAGAGAGGTGTTTCCAAACACCTTGTGACGCCAGTGCCACGAGAGCGCTTGTTTCGAGGGAAGAGGATCCTTCCAGTCACGGAATGGCGTGTGTTCGTCGTTGGGCACACCTCGGCCGCGGCAGCTCCCCTCCGGGCTGCCGCGGCCGAACATCCCCCGTCGAGCGGGCCTAGCGAGGGTCGCCGATGGTGATGTGGCTCTCCAGGGTGGTGACCTCGTCGGCGTCGGCCGTGGCCGTCTCGCCACCGGTGATGTGGCTCTCCTGGGTGGTGATCTTGTCCGCTTCGGCCGTCGTCGCCTTGCCGTCGGTGATGTGGCTTTCCTGCGTGGTGACCTTGTCCGACTTCGTGCTGTCGCTCATCGTCTGAACTCCATAGGGATATGGGTGTGCTGGGGCGGCGAGGCCCGCCCGGCCGCTCCCCCGAGGGCTTCCGGACGGGCCTTCCACAGCCGATCACGCAGAGGCGCTCGGCCACGTGGTCGATTCGCCTGCCCCCCGACGCGACGAATCGACTGCTCAGAGCATGCTCCGGCACGATAAACGAATGATGAACGCCCCGGTGGTCCTATCCGGTCGTCGTCGGGGTCAGCAGGCGCCGCAGGTCATCCGCCTCTGAGGCACCCAGCCGCTCGAAGACGGTCAGCGCGTCGCTCCAACAGGCCCGGGCCCGGTCCGACTCTCCCAGGGAGTGGAGCGCCTTGCCCAGCATTGCGAGCACGTTGGCGCGTCGCCAGTCCCCTCCGACGTGCAGGAGCACCGTGAGAGACTGTTCCGCCTGGGCGGCGGCGACTGCCGGCCGCCCCGAGGCCAGTTGGACCTCGGCCAGCCGGAAGAGCGTCATGCCTTCCCACAACCGCTGCCGACTGTCCCGGAAGATGGTCAGAGCCTCGGAGAGCTGCTTGTGCGCCTCTTCCGGGCGTCCGGATTGCGCGAGGGCCAGACCGAGTGCGTAACTTCCGTTCGCGACCCGGACGGTGAGTCCCATGTGTCGGTAGATGTCGACTCCAGCTTCCGCAAGTTCCACGGCGCTCTCGACCCGCCCCATCGCCAGATGGACACGGGAGAGGTTGCACAGAGCGCTCGCTTCCCCCGGAAGATTGCCGTCCGTGCGGTATGCGGCGAGGGTCCGCTGGAGGTAGAGCTCGGCCTCGCCGTGCCTGTTCCGGTAGGCCGCCACGATGCCCCGCTCGCTGGGGGCGTTGCAGTCGATCCAGGGATCCTGCGCGTCCGCCGCCAGCTCCACGGCGCGCTGGGCCTCTTCCTCCGCCTCGTCGAACCGGCCGGCCGTGAGGTGGACCTGAGCAAGGGTGGTCCGGGCGCGACCCTCGGCCTGCGCGTCTCCCGCCGTCTGCGCGGCATCACGCACGACGGTCGCCGCAGTGCCGAACTGGTGCGCGTTGGCTCCCGACTCCGCGAGGTCCTTCGACGCGAGGAGCAGGTCGACGGCCCGGCGAAGAGTCGTCGGGGAAACGGACTGCCGTACGCAGGCCAGCAGGCAGTCCGCCTCCGTGTACAGCCAGTCCAGGGCCTCCTTGTGGCCGGGGAAGGTGAGCCCCGGGTAGTTGGTCGGCTCCAGGTGCACCACCGTGCGGTCCCCCGGCCGTTCGATCGCGTACACCCCCGCCGCCGTGGCCAGGTAGAAGTCCAGCAGGCGGGACATCGCCGCGTCCCGTTCGCCCCGTTGCTGTTCGTCGCGTTCGGCGCAGGCACGCGCGTAGAGGCGGACCAGGTCGTGGAAGCGGTAACGTCCCGGTGCCGCCGATTCCAGCAGCGAGGTGTCGACCAGGGCCTCCAGCAGGTCCTCGGTCGCGTCCTCGGGCAGGTCCAGTGCCGCGGCGGCGGCCGCCAGGGAGATGTCCGGTCCGTCCGCCAGCCCCAGCAGCCGGAAGGCCCTGGCCTGGGCCGGTTCCAGCTGGCCGTAGCCGAGTTCGAAGGTGGCCTTGACCGCGAGGTCCCCGGCCTGGAGTTCGTCCAGGCGGCGGCGTTCGTCGGCGAGCTTGGCCGCGAGTACGGACACCGTCCAGGTGCGCCGGGCCGCGAGGCGGGAGGCCGCGATGCGGATCGCCAGCGGGAGGAAGCCGCACGCCGCCACCACGTCCAGCGCGGCCTCGCGTTCCGAGGCCACCCGTTCCTCGCCCACGATCTTCGTGAACAGGGCGAGGGCCTCGTCGGGGGACATCACGTCCAGGTCGACGAGGTGCGCGCCGGCCAGGCCCACCATCCGGACCCGGGACGTCACCAGCGCCGCGCACCCCTCGGTGCCGGGCAGCAGCGGCCGTACCTGGGCCGCGTCGCGGGCGTTGTCCAGGAGCACCAGCACCCGGCGGCCGTCCAGGACCGAGCGGTACAGTGCCGCCCGCTCCTCCAGGGAGTCGGGGATGGCGGAGTCCGCCGTGCCGAGTGCCCGCAGGAACGAACCGAGTACCGTCTCCGGCTCCGCGGACCTCGGGCCCGCGCCCTGGAGGTCGACGTACAACTGGCCGTCGGGGAAGGCGGAGCGCGCCTGGTGGGCCACGTGCACGGCGAGCGTCGTCTTGCCCACGCCGCCGATCCCCGCCAGCGCCGACACCGCCATCACCCGGCCGCCGCCCTCGGCCTCGGACGCCGACGCCAGTACCTCGCTCAGTTCGGTCACGAAGGACGTCCGCCCGGTGAAGTCCGGCACGGTCGCCGGGAGCTGGGCCGGCCGTACCGGTACCACCGCCGGTTCCGCCACCGGTGCCGAGGGCTCGGCGAGTGCCGGGTCCGCCTTGAGGATCTTCTGCTGGAGTTCCTTCAGGCCCGGCCGCGGGTCCACGCCCAGTTCCTCCGCCAGCAGGCGCCGCGTGTCCGCGTAGACCGCCAGTGCCTCCGCCTGCCGGCCGCTGCGGTACAGCGCCAGCATCAGCAGTTCGCGCAGCCGCTCGCGGAGGGGATGGGCGGCGGTGAGGGCCGTCAGCTCGGACACCGCCTCCGCGTGGCAGCCCTGTTCCAGGTCCATGTCCAGGCGGGTCTCGAGGAGTTGGAGGCGCCACTCCTCCAGGCGGACCCGCTGCGTGTCCGCGTACGGGCCCGGTACCCCCGCCAGCGGTTCCCCGTCCCACAGCGCCAGCACCTGGTTCAGTACGTCCCGGGCCTGGCTCAGGTCCCCGGAGTTCCGGGCCTTCTCCGCCTGTGCCGCCAGTTCCTGGGCGGCCGCGAGGTCCAGCGCGCCCTCGCCGGGCGAACGCACCGCGTAGCCGCCGGACTCGCTCACCAGGACCCCGGGGTCCAGCACCTTCCGCAGCCGTGAGGCGTACGTGCGGACCGCCGCGAGGGCCTGCGAGGGCGGCTCGGCGCCCCACAGCGCGTCGATCAGTTCCGCGGCGGTCGCCGTGCGGCCCTCGCGCAGCAGCAGGGCGGCGAGCAGGGCGCGCTGCTGGGGGGAGCCGGTGCTGAGCGGTTCGTCGCCGCGCCAGGCGCGCACCGGACCGAGCACGCTGAAGCGCAACGCCGGCGGCTCCCCGGAGGAGCCGGGGCGCCGCTGCTCCGGTACTCGCGGTACACCGTCCATGCGTTCGTCCCCCTAGGCATCCCGAACAACCCCGTCAGTTTGCCTTGTTCGGGGCGGATGCGTCAGCCGTGCGAGACGCCGATCACAGGCCGACTCACGGGAGTCCACAACCCCCTCACATGCTCTCCTCACCTACAGGTGAGCTGACGGTCCGTCAGATCAGCGCTACCGTGGGCGCCATGGACACCCAAGACGCCCGGATCGAGACCCGCGACGCCCCCGACGCCCCCGGTGGCTTCCCGCGGATCATCTCCGTCGACGACCACACCGTGGAGCCCGCGCACGTCTGGCAGGACCGGCTCCCCGCGAAATACCGGGACACGGGCCCGCGGATCGTCCGTGCCCCCCTGAAGGAGATGACCTTCCTCGGTGGCCGGTTCAAGCCCGTCATGGGCGCGCCGGGCGACGAGGGCCCGGTCGGCGACTGGTGGGTGTACGAGGACCTGCACCGGCCCCTCACCCGCCTCGACACCGCCGTGGGGTACAGCAGGGACGAGATCAAGCTGGAGATCATCACGTACGAGCAGATGCGGCCGGGGTCGTACGACGTCCCCGCCCGTCTCGCCGACATGGACGCCAACCACGTGCAGTCGGCCCTGTGCTTCCCGACCTTCCCGCGCTTCTGCGGGCAGACCTTCACGGAGGCGGAGGACCGTGAGCTGGGCCTGCTGTGCGTGCGGGCCTACAACGACTGGATGGTGGAGGAGTGGTGCGGGCCGAAGGCGCGCGGGCGGCTCGTCCCGCTCACCCTCGTCCCGCTCTGGGACGCCGACCTCGCCGCCGAGGAGGTGCGGCGCAACGCCGCGCGCGGTGTCCGGGCCGTCGCCTTCTCCGAGATACCCCCGCACCTCGGCCTGCCCTCCGTGCACACCGACGCCTGGGACCCCTTCCTCGCCGCCTGCGACGAGACCGGCACGGTCGTCGCCATGCACATCGGCTCCAGCAGCCGCATGCCCTCCACCTCCGCCGACGCCCCGCCCGCCGTCGGCTCCACCATCACCTTCGCCAACTGCTGCTTCTCGATGGTCGACTGGCTGATGAGCGGCAAGTTCGAGCGGTTTGCGAACCTGAAGGTGATGTACGCGGAAGGGCAGATCGGGTGGATCCCGTACATCCTGGAGCGGGCCGACGTGGTCTGGGAGGAGAACCGCGGGTGGGGCGGTGTCGCCGACAAGGTGCACCGGCCGCCCTCGGAGCTCTTCGCCGAGCACGTCTACGGCTGCTTCTTCGACGACGCCTTCGGGCTCAGGAACCTGGACGCCGTCGGCCTCGGAAACGTCCTGTACGAGACCGACTACCCGCACTCCGACTCCACCTGGCCGAAGTCCCGCGAGGTCGGCGAGGCCCAGATGGGGCACCTGGCGGCGGACGTGGTCGAGCGGATCGTACGGGGCAACGCGATCGAGCTGCTGGGGCTGACGGAGGACGGTCTGTGGCCCGGCGGGGGAGCCGCCGTCGGTTGACGCCGGGCCGCGCCGCCCCCGTTTCCCGTCTCCTCCGGTTCCGGCCTCCCTCTTGTCTGACGGTTCGTCAGCTATGACCATGTGCCCAGCGGTCGTCGCCTGGCGAACCGTCAGCCCATGCGGAGGGGGTCACCGTGCCCGTCTTGCTCGAGCAGCGCCTCGCCTACGGCATCCAGCTCCCCGTCCAGTCCCAGAGCACCCTCTACGCGGAGGCCTGGGAAGCCGCCGCCGGCCCTGCCGACCTGGTCGAGATCGCCCGCGCCGCCGACCGCGCCGGCTTCGCCTACCTCGCCTGCTGCGACCACGTCGGCGTCCCGCGCCGGCTGGCGCCCGCGATGAGCACGGTCTGGTACGACCCGGTGGCCACCCTCGCCCACCTCGCCGCCGTCACCGAACGCGTCCGGCTGCTCAGTCACGTCGCGGTCGTCGCCCTGCGGCACCCGCTCGTCACCGCCAAGCAGTACGCCACCCTCGACCACCTCAGCGGGGGGCGGCTGATCCTCGGGGTGGGCGCCGGGCACGTGCGGGAGGAGTTCGAGGCGCTGGGCGTGGACTTCGAGCGGCGCGGCCCCCTGCTCGACGAGTCGATCGACGCGCTGCGGGCGGCCCTGGGGGCCGGGGAGTACCCCGAGCACCACGGCAAGGAATACGACTTCGCGGGCCTCGGGCAGCGGCCCCGGCCCGCCCAGCCGCACGTGCCCCTGTGGGTGGGCGGCTCCTCGCCCGCCGCCGTGCGCCGGGCCGCGCTCAAGGGCGACGGCTGGCTCCCGCAGGGGGACCCGCGGGACCGGCTGCCCGCGCAGATCGCCCGGCTCCGGGAGCTGAGGGAGCGGGCCGGCGTCGAGGCGCCCCTGACCGTCGGCGCGATCACCGAGCCCCTGTACGTCGGCCGGCCCGGCTGGGACACCGGCCGCCGCACCCTCACCGGCGCCCCCGGGGCCCTCGCCGAGTCGCTCCGGGCGTACCGCGCGATGGGCGTGCACCAGATCCAGGTGCGGTTCCGCTGCCGGAGCCGCACCGAGCTCACCGATCAGATAGCCGCCTTCGGGGCCGAGGTCGCCCCCGCACTCGACTGAGGAGAGACATGGCCAAGCTGGACGGGCGCGTCGTCATCATCACCGGCGCGGCACGCGGGCAGGGCGAGCAGGAGGCGCGGCTCTTCGCGGCGGAGGGCGCGCGGGTGGTGGTGTCGGACGTGCTGGACGACCAGGGGGAGGCGCTGGCCAAGGAGCTCGGGGCGCCGTACGTCCACCTGGACGTGAGCCGCGAGGACGACTGGCAGGCCGCGCTCGCCGCCGCGCGGCAGGCGTACGGCCGGGTCGACGGGCTGGTCAACAACGCGGGCATCCTGCGCTTCAACTCCCTGGTGGACACGCCGCTGGAGGAGTTCATGCAGGTCGTGCAGGTCAACCAGGTCGGCTGCTTCCTCGGCGTGAAGACGGTGGCGCCCGCGCTGGCCGAGGGCGGGACGATCGTCAACACCGCCTCCTACACCGCGCTGACCGGCATGGCGGCCGTCGGCACGTACGCGGCCACCAAGCACGCGGTCCTCGGGCTCACCCGGGTCGCCGCCCTGGAGCTGGCGCACCGCGGGATCCGGGTCAACGCGATCTGCCCGGGCGCCATCGACACCGCGATGTCCAACCCGGCCCGGCTGGACCCGGACGCGGACCCGGAGGAGACCACCCGGGCCCTGGACGAGCTGTACCGCAGGCTCGTGCCGCTGGGCCGGATCGGCAGGGCGGACGAGGTGGCCCGGCTGGCCCTCTTCCTCACCTGCGACGACTCCTCGTACATCACCGGGCAGCCGTTCGTGATCGACGGCGGGTGGCTGGCCGGCGTCGCGGTCGTCTGAGGACTGACCGTATGAGCTGATTTAGCTGACGGATCGTCAGCTATTGACGGTGCATGCGGGCGGTGCAACAGTCGGGCGGCAGGCAATCTGACGGTGCGTCAGTACGTGAGGGACGGTGATCCGCGGTGGAATTCGGGCTCTTTGTACAGGGATACGTGGGCAAGCGAGCCGAGACCGACCCGCTGGCCGAGCACAAGGCACTGATGGAGGAGACCGAGTACGTCATCCAGGCGGACAAGTCCGGCTTCAAGTACGCCTGGGCCTCCGAGCACCACTTCCTGGAGGAGTACTCCCACCTCTCCGCCAACGACGTCTTCCTCGGCTACCTCGCCCACGCCACCGACCGCATCCACCTCGGCTCCGGCATCTTCAACCCCCTCGCCCAGGTCAACCACCCCGTGAAGGTGGCCGAGAAGGTCGCCATGCTCGACCACCTCAGCGAGGGCCGCTTCGAGTTCGGCAGCGGGCGGGGCGCCGGGTCCCACGAGATCCTCGGCTTCCTCCCCGGCATCACCGACATGAACTACACGAAGGAGATCTGGGAGGAGACCATCGCCGAGTTCCCGAAGATGTGGCTCCAGGACGAGTACCCGGGCTTCCAGGGCAAGCACTGGCAGCTGCCCCCGAGGAAGGTGCTCCCCAAGCCGTACGGGAAGTCGCACCCGGCCATGTGGTACGCGGCCGGATCCCCGCCCTCCTACGCCATGGCCGCGAAGAAGGGGCTCGGCGTGCTGGGCTTCAGCATCCAGAAGGTCTCCGACATGGAGTGGGTGCTGGAGCAGTACAAGACGGCGGTCGTGAACGCGGAGCCCGTCGGGGACTTCGTCAACGACAACGTGATGGTGACGACGACCGCCATCTGCGCCCCGACCCACGAGGAGGCCATCCGGATCGCGGCCGGCGGCGGGCTGCACTACCTGCCCTCCCTCGTCTTCCGCTACCACGACACCTTCCCGCGCCCCGAAGGCTTCCCCGAGTGGCCGGAGACGCTGCCCGAGTACACCCCCGAGTTCGTCGAACTCCTCGTCGAGGAGGAGCTGCTGATCTGCGGCGACCCCGACGAGGTGCTGCGCCAGTGCAAGCGCTGGGAGCAGGCCGGCGCCGACCAGCTCAGCTTCGGGCTGCCGGTCGGGGTGCCCAAGGAGGAGACGCTCCAGACCATCCGGCTGATCGGGGAGCACGTGATCCCGAAGATCGACACGGACCCGGTCCACCGGACCACCCGGTTCCGGGAAGCCGCGTAGGGGGCCCGGGCATGCTCGACCACGTCATCAAGGGGGCGACCGTCGTCGACGGGACGGGCGCCCCCGCCCGCACCGCCGACGTCGGCGTACGGGACGGCCGGATCGCCGCCGTCGGCGAGATCACCGAGTCCGCCCGGACCAGCGAGGACGCGCACGGCCTCGTCCTCGCCCCCGGCTTCGTCGACCCGCACACCCACTACGACGCCCAGCTCTTCTGGGACCCCTACGCGACACCGTCGCTCAACCACGGCGTGACCACGGTCGCCGCCGGCAACTGCGGCTTCACCCTCGCCCCCCTGCACCCGGACCGGCCCGAGGACGCCGACTACACCCGCCGGATGATGTCCAAGGTGGAGGGCATGTCCCTGGTCGCCCTGGAGGAAGGCGCGCCCTGGAACTGGCACACCTTCGGGGAGTACCTGGACGCCCTGGAGGGCCGGATCGCCGTCAACGCCGGCTTCATGGTGGGGCACTGCGCGCTCCGCCGCTACGTCATGGGCCCGGACGCGGTCGGCGGGCAGCCCACACCGCAGCAGCTGGAGCGGATGCTGCGCCTCTTCCACGAGGCGATGGACGCGGGCGCCTGGGGCCTGTCCACCACCCAGTCGTCCACGCACTCCGACGGCGACGGCCGGCCCGTCGCCTCCCGCCACGCCCGCCCCGGGGAACTGCTCGCCCTGGCCCGGGCGGTCGGCGAGCACGAGGGCACCCAGATCGAGGCGATCGTCGCGGGCTGCCTCGACCAGTTCAGCGACGCCGAGATCGACCTGTTCGTGGAGATGAGCGCCACCGCCGGACGCCCCCTGAACTGGAACGTCCTCACCGTCGACGCCGCGGTCCCCGAGCGCGTGCCCAGGCAGCTGTCGGCGAGCGAACGGGCCCGCGAGGCCGGCGGCCGGGTCGTCGCCCTCACCATGCCGATCCTCACCCCGATGAACATGTCCCTGGGCACCTTCTGCGCGCTCAACCTGATCCCCGGCTGGGGCGAGATCCTCGCCCTGCCCGTCCCCGAGCGCATCGCGCGCCTGCGCGACGCGGAGGTCCGGGCGGAGCTGCTGCGCCGCGCCGACTCCAGGGAGGCGGGCGTCTTCCGGCGGCTGGCGCACTTCGGCCGGTACGTCATCGGGGACACCTACAGCGAGGCCAACCGCGGGCTCACCGGCCGCGTGGTCCGGGACATCGCCGCGGAGCGCGGCCAGGACCCCTTCGCCTGCCTGGTGGACATCTGCGCCGCCGACGACCTGCGCACGGTCCTGTGGCCCATGCCCACCGACAACGACCCGGCGTCCTGGGCGCTGCGGGCCGAGACCTGGCAGCACGAGGACGTCCTGCTCGGCGGCTCCGACGCGGGCGCGCACCTGGACCGCATGTGCGGGGCGCCGTACACCACCCGGTTCCTCGGGGACTGCCTGCGCGGGCGCAGGCTGGTCGGCCTGGAACAGGCGGTGAAGATGCTGACGGACGACCCGGCACGCCTCTTCGGCCTGCGCGAGCGGGGCCGGATCCAGGAGGGCTGGCACGCGGACCTCGTCCTGTTCGACCCGGAACGGATCGAGGCGGGCCAGGCCACCCTGGTGCACGACCTGCCGGGTGACAGCCCACGGCTGGACTCCAAGGCCATCGGGATCCGGGCCGTCTGGGTCAACGGGGTCGAGGCGATCCGGGACGACGTGGTGACCGGGGCGGTGCCCGGGCGGGTGCTGCGCTCGGGGCGGGACACCCGGACGGTGAGCACCAAGTGACCGAAGGGCAGCGGCTGTTCATCGGCGGCGCCTGGGTGGAGCCGGACGCCGGCCACTACCCGGTGACCGACCCGGCGACCGAGGAGACCGTCGGCTGGGCACCCGAGGCCACCCGGGAGCAGGCCCGCGCGGCCTGTGCCGCGGCCCGCGAGGCCTTCGGCCCCTGGTCCCGCACCCCGCCGGAGGAACGCGCGGCGGTCCTGGCCCGGGCCGCCGGCCACCTCCGCGCCCACCTGGTGCCGTACGCCGACCTGGCCCGCGCCGAGACCGGCGCCACCACCGGCACCGCCCGCGCGATGCAGGTCGGGGTCGCCGCGGCCCGCTTCCGCCGGTACGCCCGCGTGGAACCCGCCGAATGGGCGATCCCACCGCAGATCAACGAGGCGGGCCCGATGGGGCGGGCGGCCGTGATGGGCGCGCTGGCCGTGCGCCAGCCGGTGGGCGTCGTCACCTGCGTGACGTCGTACAACAACCCGTGGGCCAACCCGGCCGGAAAGGTCGCCCCGGCACTCGCCATGGGCAACACGGTCGTGGTGAAACCCGCCCCGCAGGACCCGCTGTCCGTCTACCGCATGGCCGAGGCCCTCGAGGCGGCCGGGGCGCCACCCGGCGTGGTGAACGTCGTCTCCGGCCGCGAGACGGCCGTCGGCGAGGCGGCCGTGGCCTCGCCGGACGTCGACATGGTGAGCTTCACCGGCTCCACGGCGGTCGGCCGGCGCATCGCCGAGGTGTGCGGGCGGGACATGAAGCGGCAGCTGATGGAGCTGGGCGGGAAGGGCGCGGCGCTCGTCTTCGACGACGCGGACCTCGACTCGGCGGTGGCCGGGATCGGCACCACCTTCTCCTTCTACAGCGGGCAGATCTGCACGGCACCGACACGGGTGCTCGTCCAGCGGCGCGTGTACGACGCCCTCGTCTCGGGGCTTGCCGCCCACGCGGGCCGGCTGACGGTGGGGGACCCGGCCGCGCCGGACACGGTGGTGGGCCCGGTGATCTCCGCCGGCCACCGGGACCGGGTGGAGTCGTACGTGGAGCTCGCCCGCAAGGAGGGCGCCACCGTGGTCACCGGCGGCGCGCGCCCGCCGCTCGACCGCGGCTACTACGTCGCCCCGACCCTGCTCGCCGACTGCACCAACGACATGCGGGCGGTCCGCGAGGAGATCTTCGGCCCGGTGGTCTCGGTCGTCCCCTTCGACGACGAGGAGGAGGCGGTCGCCCTCGCCAACGACTCCGACTACGGCCTGATCGACTACGTCTGGTCCGGCGACGTGGCCAGGGCCTTCCGGGTGGCCCGGCGGCTGCGGGCCGGCGGGGTCGGGATCAACACGGTCGGCCGCAACATGGAGGCGCCGTTCGGCGGGTTCAAGCAGAGCGGGGTCGGCCGGGACGTGGGCGTGTACGCCCTGCACGCGTACAGCGAGGTGCAGGCGATCGTCTGGCCGGGGTGAGGAGGCCGCCTCACGGCTCCTGGCTCCTACGGCTCCTGGCTCCTACGGCTCCAGATCCACCCGTACGGTCAGCAGACCGGTGCCCAGCACCCGCACCGCCGCGCTGTTCATCCGGGGCAGAAGGCGCAGCCGGGCCACCGGATCGTCGTCCGGCAGCAGATGCGCGGTGCCGGTGTGCCACCGCCCCCGGATCCGGACCCGGACCGCCGGGTTCGCCCGGATGTTCCGCACGTACTGCGACCGCTCCCCGAACTCGGACACCAGCCAGAACGAGTCCCCGACCCGGCGTCCGCCCACCGGGGTCCGCCGGGGCAGCCCGGAGACCCGGCCCGTGGTCTCCAGCACCGTCTGGAAGGGGAGGCGGCGCAGCACCGGATTGCCCACGCGGCGCTGGAAGCCGGTGGTGGCGCGGAAACGGAGGTCGGTGAGGCGGGACATCGGCGACGGAACTCCTTTTGCGCGGGCATGACCGGAAGGTGCCGAGCTCCACGCTATGTTCGAGCCTGACTTCGGACGAGCGGGAGCGGGAGCGGGAGTGCAGCAGACCGAGGAACCAGTGCGGGAGGCCGTCGCCCGGGACGGCACGGCCGAGGAGGACGCCACCACACTCCGCCCGCCCCGCTTCTGGCCCCTGTGGCTGGTGGCGGCGGCGGTGCTCCCCGGTACGGCGGTCGTCCTCCTCGGCCGCTGGTCGGAGGGCCCCGCCCTCCAGGCCTGGCGCACCGTGTGCCTCGCGGTCACCGTGCAGGCGCTGCCCTTCCTCCTCCTGGGCACGGCCCTGTCCGGCGCGATCAACGCCTTCGTCCCGGCGCGGGTCTTCACCCGGCTGCTGCCGAGCCGGCCCGCGCTGGCCGTCCCGGTCGCCTCCGTGGCCGGAGCCGTGCTGCCCGGCTGCGAGTGCGCCTCCGTACCGGTCGCGAACAGCCTGATCGGGCGCGGGGTGACGCCCGCCGCCGCGTTCGCCTTCCTCCTCTCCGCGCCCGCCGTCAACCCGGTCGTCCTGACCGCCACCGCCATCGCCTTCCCCGGCAACCCCGCGATGGTCCTGGCCCGGCTCCTCGCCTCGCTCGCCGCCGCCGCCGTCATGGGCTGGCTGTGGCTGTGGCGGGGCCGCGAGGAATGGCTGCGGCCGGCGGTCCGGCACACCGGCCACCACCCGGGCCACAGCCGCTGGACGGAGTTCCGGCGCGGCTTCCAGCACGACTTCCTGCACGCGGGCGGCTTCCTCGTCGTCGGCGCCATGGCGGCGGCCACCTTCAACGTCACCGTGCCGCGCTCCGTGCTCGACACCTTCTCCGGCTCACCGTGGCTGTCGGTGCTGTTCCTCGCCGGGCTGGCGGTGCTGCTCGCGGTCTGCTCGGAGGCCGACGCCTTCGTGGCCGCCTCCCTCAGCGGCTTCTCGCCCGTCGCACGGCTCGCGTTCATGGTCGTCGGCCCCATGGTCGACCTGAAGCTGATCGCCCTCCAGACGGGCACGTTCGGCCGGGCCTTCGCGCTCCGCTTCTCCGCCGCCACGCTGGTGGTCGCCGTCCTGTGCGCCGCCCTGATCGGAGGCGTACTGCTGTGAACACCGCTGGGAACACCGCCGTGAAGCGCTTCGTACCGGCCGTCCTCCTCACCCTGACCGGCGCCGGCGTGCTCTACGCGTCGCTCCTCACCGACCTGTACCTGCGCTACGTCCGGCCGGGCATGCACTGGATGCTGGTCGCGTCCGGCGTGGTGCTGCTCGCCCTCGCGGGGGCGGAGGCGTGGTCCTGGCGGACGCCGGCCGCGCACGAGCACGGCGGCGACGCGCAGCACGGGCACGAGCACGGCGACGCGGCCCACGGGCACGACCACTCGGGGATCCCGCGCGCCGCATGGCTGCTGCTCCTGCCCGCGCTGAGCCTGCTCCTGTACGCCCCGCCGTCCCTCGGCGCGTACACCGCCTCCCACGCGGACGCCAAGGAGGTCACCCGGCAGTCGCACTTCGACCCGCTGCCCGCGACCTCCCCGCTGCCGATCACGCTGACCGACTTCACCCGCCGGGTCCAGCAGGACCCGGGGCAGGCCATCAAGGCCCGCACGGTGCGGATGACGGGGATCGTCACGCCCACGGGCAACGGCAGCGGCTGGTACCTGACCCGGATCATCATCTCCTGCTGCGCGGCGGACGCCCAGACGGTGAAGGTGCGCGTCTACGGCCCTCAGGCCCCCGCCGCCGACACCTGGGTCACGGTCACCGGCACCTGGCACCCCGGCGGCACCCTGGGCACGCCCACCGCCCCGGCCGCCCTCGACGCCCACACCCTGAAGAAGGTCCCCCGCCCGATCAACGGCTACTCGGACGCGCTGCCCCTGCCGGGCCTGGCCTTGAGCGAGCCGAGGAGGGCGGCGAAGGCGGGGGAGTGAGTGGTGAGGGTGGTGTGGGCCGGGTCGGCGGATTCGGTCAGCCGGATGGTGGTGGCGGTGCGGGATATGTGGACGCAGGCCTCCCCCTCCTGGCAGTAGGACGACTTCTGCCCCAGGCGTGCGGACATGGCGGCTCCTTCACAGGTTCTGGGCGATGGAATGGATGAGATCCCGCGACTTCTGCGGGGCGAGGGCGAGACGTTCGACGGCGTCGAGCAGACGCCGGTACTTCTCGAGGTGGGCTTCGGCATCGAGGAGTACGGGCCCGTGTGGCGCGGTGATCAGGGCCATACCGGGAATCGGAACCATGCCCTTTCAGCAGGAGCAGACCATGAGCGCACAGCCCGAGCACGGCTGGGGTCCTTTCATCCTTTGGTCAGGGAGAGTCATCACCGCTTCACACGAGTCCCCCTCTCCAAGACCATGCGCCGCTGGTGCCCGCGTGCGCACCCTGATCGGACGCCGCCACCCTCCACCCACGCGACACACCGCCCGCGGGATCAGCGGTTTCGCGATCTCCCACAGCCCGCACCATCCAACTCCACGTAGCCCGCCCCATGCCGAGTTGCGGGACGCCTCACCACGGAGCACACGGTCCTGCTCGGGTCGTGGAAGCACGACACTGCGAAAGAAGCGGGCGGCCCCACGGCGACTACGCGAGCGGCGTCGCGCTCACCCGCCCCACCGTCCCAGGAAGATCGGGTTGGTGAACGCGGCCAGCGCCCCCGGTACGGGGCCCGCCGCCGTCTCGTGGCGCAGTTCCGCGCGCACGTAGGCCGCGTAGGCGGGGGTCGTCTGCCACTCCACCGCGCCCGAGCCGGAGACCGGGAACGGGTCGCTGGTCAGCAGGACGCCCTGGTCGGTGATGATGCGGGCCGTGCAGCGCGGGGCGCCCGAGACCTCCAGGCGGACCGTCACCGGGGTGTCCGGGTCGGCCGCCAGCCGCTCACCGATGCCCGCGTGCCGGCCCCGGGCGCTCGTCGCCGTGAAGGTCAGGGAGACGTTCCTGGACTCCGCCACGTACGAGCGGCCCGCGCGGATGCCCTCCTGGATCGCCTGGCGGGTCAGATCGTCGGCGAGGACGACGGTCTGGGGGCTGCCGACCAGGTCCGGGTCGCGGTGGGCGTCGCTGTTGCCCATCGCCGGGAGCCACGACCGGCCGCCCGCACCGACGCCCTCCCGGGCCTCCCGGGCCTCCCGGCCCTCCCGGCCCTCCCGGACGTAGGCCACGAGCAGGTTGTCCCACTCGGCGAGCGTGATCTCGTCGTCCGGTGTGTACGGGCCGTTCCACACCTCCAGGGCGTCCGCCTCGCCGAAGCCGAACTTCCAGCCGCAGCCGACGCAGGTGGCGTGCGGGTGGGCGGGGACGACCAGGCCGCCGGCCCTGCGGATGCGCCCCGCGAAACGCGCGAAGCGGTTGTCCCGCGCCCGGTAGCGCCACTCGACGAAGGTGCCGGGGTCGGTGCCCAGGGCCACCACGTGGCCGTTCCGCGTCGTGATCTCCTCGCCGAGCATGACCAGCAGGTCGTCCCCGGCGGCGTCCGCCCAGTGGGCGTGGGCGGAGTGCGTGTTGTGGTCGGAGGAGTTGACGAAGTCCAGGCCCGCCGCCCGGGCGAGGGCCGCGATCTCGGCCGGGGTGCGGCGGCCGTCGGAGTGCCAGGAGTGCAGGTGGCAGTCGCCCCGGTACCAGGCCCGGCCCCGCCCCTTCGCCCGGGAGGGCGGGTACACCGGGCGCGGCGTGGTGCCCGGTTCGCCGTACGTGAGCGTGATCGTCAGCTCGTACGTCAGGCCCTGCGGCGCCACCGTGTAGGGGCCGAGGGCGATGTGCCACGTGCCCTCCCGGACCGGGCCCGGGAGGTAGCCGGGCGTGGCGTCGTCCGCGCGGACGAAGAACTCGGTGCGGGCGCCGCCCGACCAGCCCCGGAAGCCCCGGCCGCCGAGTTCGGTGCCGTGCTGGTCGAAGAGACCGATGTCGAGTGCGTTGCCCGGGGTGCCGGCCGGGACGGACGGCTTGTCGTAGGTGTAGGAGACCTTGATCTCCCGTACGCCCGGGGGGACTTCGACGGGTACGTAGACGAAGTCCGGGGAGCCGGGCGGCAGCGTGCCGCGTACCGTCCGGGTCTCCTGGCCGTGGTCGTCCGCCGCTGCCGCGAAGCTCACGCTTCCCAACGTAAGCGCCGCCGCCGCTCCCGTCACGAACAGGGCGCGCCTTCCGATGCCGTGCGTGTCGTCACACATGGGGTCACCATGGGGTCACCGTCCGGTGCGGGGCGTGAACTCTCCTCGTATGCCGGGCAAGGGCGAGCTGACAACTTGTCATGGACGCTCTTGTCCCGCGGGCGAGATGCGCCGACGGGTCGGTATGGACAGGTGGTCCGCCCCCCGGTACGCCTGGGACATGCGAATCGCCGTCACGATCTTCCTCAGCGACGAGACCATCACCCCCGTCCGGCTCGCCCGTGAGCTGGAACAGCGCGGGTTCGCCGGGCTGTACCTGCCCGAGCACACCCACATCCCGGTCGAGCGGACCACCCCGTACCCGGCCGGCGGCGAGCTGCCGCGCGAGTACGGCCGTACCCTCGACCCCTTCGTCGCGCTCGGCCAGGCGGCGGCGGTGACCGAGCGGCTGGGACTGGGCACCGGGATCACCCTCGTGGCCCAGCACGACCCGATCGGCCTCGCCAAGCAGGTCGCCACGCTGGACCACCTCTCCGGCGGCCGGTTCACCCTCGGCGTCGGCTTCGGATGGAACGTCGAGGAGGCCGCCGACCACGGCGTCCGCTGGCGCACGCGGCGGGAGCTGGTCCGGGACCGGATGGCGCTCATGCGGGCGCTGTGGGCCGAGGAGCCGACCGGGTACGAGGGGGAGTTCGGCGGCGTGCGGGCCAGCCACGCCCACCCCAAGCCCGCACAGAAGCCGCGCGGGCCGGTCGTCGGTCCCCGCACGCTCGTCGGCGGGGCCGCCGGGCCCAACCTGTTCGCGCACATCGCCGAGTACGCCGACGGGTGGCTGCCGATCGGCGGCCGGGGCCTGACCGAGTCGCTGCCGGTGCTGCGCGCCGCCTGGGCCGACGCCGGTCGCGACCCCGCCGCCCTCCAGGTCGTGCCGTACGCCGTGCAGCCCACCCCCGGCAAGCTCGCGCACTACGCCGGACTCGGCATCGAGGAGGTGGTGGTGCAGCTGCCGCCCGCCGGGGAGGCGGAGGTGCTGCGGCTGCTGGACCGGTACGGCGACCGGACGGCCGCCGCTTCGTCGGAGTGACACCGGGCGTGGCACCGGGCGCGGCACCGGGCGTGGCACCGGGCGCGGCACCGGGCGCGGCACCGGGCGCGGCACCGGACGTGGCACCAGGCGTGGCGCCGGGCGCGGTAGCGGCCGGACACGGGCGTGCGCGGGCGCGGCAACGGGCGTGACCCCGTGTACGGGCCATCCGCCGGGGACGAATCGGGCGGCGCCTGTTTGCCCTGATCACCGCGCTCGTATGCTCGAAGGATGACGACTTCCGCGACCTCGGTAACCGGCCCGACCGAGAACTCCATGCGTCGCGCCCTGAAACGGGCCCGTGAGGGCGTCGCCCTCGACGTCGCCGAGGCGGCCGTGC